>DATATO010000157.1:0-7213 GCA_036268755.1 Mycobacteriales bacterium
GTATCCATGTGCGAGGAGTGTCGCTGTCACCTCTTCTCGTTCGCGGAATCGTAGTGTCGAGTCGGACGTGAGAACCTGCCCATCTGAGCCAAATATCCAGGTGTGACGGAACGTTACGAGTGGGCCGGTTATGTCGGTCACCTCGGCCCAGCTTTCGACGGTGCCGATGTTCGAGATCTCAGTGATTCGGTATGACGCCGCGCGGTTCCATTCCCGCCACGCTCGGCGTGCCGGATCGCGGGTTTCGAACACGAGATAGCCGCCAGGCCTCAACGCGGCATAGACACCACGCAGTGCTCCCTCCCAGTCGGGCGAGTCAACGATCGCTTGGGCGACGTTCCCGGTCATGGTCGCAAGGTCCACCCGCATGGGGGGCAGTGTGGTTGCGTCGCCGTGGATCCAGTGCACACGCCCGGCGCCCGGCTTGGCTCGTGCGACGTTGAGCGAGCCACCGGCGGGATCGACCCCGGTTACCTCAAGGCCGCGTTCGGCGAGGAGCAGCGCGAAGGTCCCTGTCCCGCAGCCGACGTCCAGCACGTTGCGAGCGCCGAGCTCGGCAGCGATAGCGACATATACGTCGAGGTCGCTGCGGTCTGAGTCGAGCGCGTCATAGATTGCGACCAGTCGCGGATGCTCGAATATGTCGTCGGCCACCCGGCCAATCCTATGTCCCGCACCTATTCAGGGGTATATCGACCGAACACATGCGGGCCAGGGAACGGAAGCTGGTGCTCGGTATCCTCGGCAATTGGGAGTGATGCCGGAAGTGGGCGATTGGCAACCTATCAACCATTAATCCCGATATTTCAACCATAAAGCTATAACTGATAGATGGTCAGGTCTTTTTGGCGACACGAACGCCTAATAAAACGTTAGGTCAAATACTATCTTGGTCACGGTGCATTTCCATGGCATAGAATGCGGGAAACCGCAGCTAATCCCGGGAGAACGGCAGTGTCTGAGCCAAAATACGACTATTGGCACAATGCGAAAATAAAGCACAAAGACCTGCAAAAGCGATTAAAAGATCTGCAATCTGCGCTTCGCTCTGTAAGCCAAGCGATGTTGGAAGATATTCTTTTCAATGGTTTATACCCAAATCTGACAAAACGCACGCTGCGCTCGGCTGTCGATAACCCGGTGGTCTACATGTCTCCGGGGTATGAGTATCGAATAGACGGCATGGTGGTGGCCGGCCATGGCCGGCACGATCGCGCCGAAACGTTGGCGCTTTTTCTGGGCGCTCCCGCGCGGTTGAAGCCCAACCACAGTTGGCATGACAACCCGGTGTCGGAGTCTTCTCCGGTCGCGACGTTGCACAGCTACGGCGAGGTCGGCGCTGCCGTCCTCGTCGACCTGGTGTCGGCAGTGCCGGGGCCGAGCGAGGTGGCAATCATCGCCTGTTCTCCCGAGGGTGACGAACGTGACGCTACGGATCGAGTGGCCGCGGCTATCGAGCTGGCCGATCTCCTTGACGCGCTCGATCGGTTTCGCATCACCCTGCCCGGCCAGTACGTCAATTCCGCCGCGGACCAGGAACGGCTGCGAAGCCGGGAACAACAACTGCAGGAGGCGTTCCTTGCCCGACACCGCAAGCCATCGAGCCTGCGACGGTTGAAAAGCCTCCTCACTCGGTCGCACACAATCGGCGCTCAGGGCGAGGGATCGGCTTCTAGGGTTGAGTTCGGGTGATGCCCGAAGGGGAGGAGGGGCCACTTACGGCCCCGTTGGTGGATCGCGCGACCACCGTGAAGGTGTAGCTGGCGCCCTGGACGAGGGCTCGAGGTTCGATTTGCATCCGCTGTAGCGAGGACCCGTTCACGTGGGATATGCCGCTAAACGTGCGGTCCCCGCCTGAAGCGTTTGTGGTGGCATGTACGTCATAGGACTGGAGTGTCCCGCCGTGTGCGTTCGGCGCGTACCACTCGACGGTCACGCTGCCGTCACTGTTGCCCAAGACTCGCGCTATAACGGGCGCATCCGGGGCGGGCGGCCGCTTGACGGGGGGTTTGGGGCCTATCGTTGGCCCAGTTTTGGACGGAGAGTTAGGCGGCTTTGTGCCCGGATGGCTCGGCGACGGTGTCATCGCGGCGGTTGTCGGCCCGGCGCTGGAAGGGATTCCCGCCGCCTCGCCTTCAGAGTTCTTCCGGAGCCCGGTGATCTGATGTCGCGCATCAACCACCCAGGCGCGGTCGGTGTCCTGCGAGTTGATCATCAGATGGTTTTCCCGACTCTCCATTTCTACCGGGCCGCCGCCGGTATTGAAGTCCTCGAGGCTCTTACCCTCGAGGTCGACGACTCGGACCAGCCCGGCGTCCTCGTCCGATAGGTACAGCCGTTCCGAGAAGGCGGTGGCGGTACCTAGCTTGTTACCGGTTCCGGCAATGGAAAGAGCGCGTACGGTGTGCTTGGCGAGACTTCCGCCCGAGATGCCGTCTCCGCGGACCACAATCACTTTCCGATTAACCGGGTCGGTGATGGGGATGACGTCGCCCCGGATCCGGTCCGGCATGGTCGCGGTCGAGATGGAAGGGATGGCCGTTTTCGATACGGCGCCGTGACCGTTCACGGCTATGAGTTCGAAACTCGAGCTATCCACCACCGCGACTCCGTCATCCAAAGCCCCCATCGCCCAGGGGTGTTTCTCGTGATGAACTGATATCTGACGTTCGATTTTGGGTCCTTTATTCCCGGGCCTGATGGAGATGACCTTTCCGGTTTCCGGCGAGCCCAGCCAGAATCGCCCCTTGCCGTCGAACACCCCACCGATCAGATTTTTCGGTAGCTTGATCGGCGACCCAATGGGTTTGAAGCTGGTCGCGTCGCGCTGAGTGATTAATCCTTCGGTGGCGTCGACGGCGAGGAGGCTGCCGCCGAACAACCCAATCCGTGCCCCTGCGGCGGACGCCGCGAGCGTCCCCGAGACGTTCAGCGTCTTGAGGTCGACCGAGGTTACGGTACCGGAGTCGAGGTCCTGTAGCAGTAGATGTCGATCGTCTTGGATCACCTTCACGCGGTGCCCCTGGGTGTCGGTGAGCGGGCGCCGCAGATCGACCTGACCGGCCGAGGCGTTGACCCGGTCGGCCTCTCCGCGGTCTCTATTCCACAGCCAGATGGCACCGTCATATAGGTTCAGCTTGGGGCCTACAGCCCCCGTTCCAAAGAGGGTGATCACCATCGCCACGAGAACGGTGGCGATGATTCCGCTCGATACGAAGCCCCCGGCCTTGCGGCGCACATTGCCAAGGAAGTAGCGGTGAAAGAGCCCAGCAAGCCGCTCACGCCGACTCAATGTTTGAGCAGGCTCGGTGGTGCTGACCTGAAGGGTTGTCATGCGCCTACGCTCCCATTTCAGGGTATCCCAAGATTGGCCTGCTTTTCGACCTATTGGTTCTTAACGAGAAGCGTTTTAATCAATTCGAGGGCAAACTTTTGAAGGGCCGGATCGGCTTTTTCGGGGCTTCCTTTGTCGAAGGGCGGTTGCAGATCGTATTGTATTGCCAGCTGTAGGGCTCCTGCGATAGGCCGTGCCGTCAATGCAGAGGGACCGGAAAGGGGAGCCCCGGGGCGGCAGAGCAGAATGCAAGTATCCCTGAACAATTCGATGGAGGCTTCGTGCTCACAGTCGGCAACCAATTTCCGAGCTACAACCTCACCAGTGTGGTTTCGCTCAACCCGGACACCGCGTTCACCCAGATCACGCCAGAGACCCACGCGGGTAAGTGGCGCGTCGTGTTTTTCTGGCCCAAGGACTTCACCTTTGTGTGCCCGACTGAGATCGCGGCCTTCGGCAAGCTCAACGAGGAGTTCGCCGACCGCGACGCGCAGGTGCTCGGCGTCTCCGTCGACTCCGAGTTCGTTCACCTGGCCTGGCGCGAGAACCACAAGGACCTGCACGAGCTGCCGTTTCCAATGATGAGCGACCTCCGCCGCGAGCTCAGCGAGGCCTGCGGCGTGCTGAGCGCCGACGGTGTCGCCGACCGTGCCACCTTCATCATCGACCCGAACAACGAAATCCAGTTCGCCATGGTCACCGCCGGTTCCGTGGGCCGCAACGTCGACGAGGTCCTTCGGGTGCTCGACGCCCTACAGACCGACGAACTGTGCCCGTGCAACTGGAAAAAGGGCGAAGATACCCTGAACGCCGTCGAGCTGATGAAGTCCGGTTCCTAAATGTCAGCGGAGGCTTCGGTGGAAACATTGAAGGCTGAACTCCCGGAGTTCGCCAAGGACATCAAGCTCAACCTGGGCTCGACTCTCGGCGTCACCGCTAACGCGCTGCTCACCCCTGCCCAGCGCTGGGGTGTGGCACTGGCGTGTGCCGTCGCGGCTCGCGAGAGCAGCGTGCTCGCAGCGATATCGGCCGACGCGAAAGCGCACCTGGACGAGACTGGGATCAACGCGGCCAAGGGCGCGGCGGCGATCATGTCGATGAACAACATCTACTACCGCAGCGCTCACCAGCTCGGCGAGGAATACGAGTCGCTCCCGGCGCGGCTGCGCATGCAGGTCATGGCCAGGCACGGCGCCGATCCGGTCGATTTCGAGCTGTGGTGCCTGGCGGTATCGGCCGTCAACGGTTGCGGCCGTTGTCTCCGTTCGCACGAGAGCGTGCTCCGGGACAAGGGCATGGAGCCCGAAGCCATCCAGGAGGCAATCCGAATCGCGGCTGTGATTCATGCCGTGGCGGTCGTCGTGGCGGCCGAAGCCGCGCTGCCTTAGCATCGCCGCCACGTGCGTTAACGCCCCGGCAAGGGAGCGGGGCCCTGTCTTCGGGCGTAACCCGCTCTCGACCGCTGGCTAGTGCTGCTTGGGCTCACTGGTGCGCTCGAATTGGGTTACGAGTTCACGAAGTGCGGTCATCTCCGAGTTCAGCGCTGCATAGCCCAGCGGAGTGATCGCGATCCAGGTTCGAGGTCGTTTACCCTCGTACCCCTTCTTAACGCTGACCAGCCCCTCTTCCGACAACACGTCAACATGCCGACTCAAATTTCCGTCGCTGAGGCTGAGCAGAGATTTGAGGTATTGGAAGGTGACGGTTTCGGTCTGACTGAGCACCGTCAGGATACCGAGCCTCGCCCGATGGTGGACGACGTCGCTCAGCTCGTTCACCGGGTGAGGCTCGGTATCCGGTATCGGCTTCGGGTCCGTCGTCATCGCACCTGCTCGTGCCGGAGCCTGTAAACCCCTATCCCAATGAGCACTGCTCCCAGGGCTGTCCCGGCAGCTCCAGGGACGCCCAACAGGTTGGAGAACATCATAAATGGATGCTCGGCGAAGTTAACCATGGTGAAGACCGCCGAGGCGATTGCGAGCGCGAGACTGCGCTTATCGATCGCGAGGGCTAGGAAGCCCAAGCCGACCAGCCCCCCGAAAAGCATCAAGCCCGCAAGGATGGAGACGCCGGTGAGCACGACGATAAGCGCGATTTTATGCGGTTTTACTGTGACTCCATAGTTTCGCCGTTGTCGGAAGTACCACAGCGCGGTTGCTACTAACGCAATCGGCGTCGACATCGCCCAAAACAGGCCGGAAGCCATAAAGGAGTCGGGGCTGACTATGTCGAGCAGTCCGCCTGCCAGGGAAATAACTCCCAGGATGATCATCGGTACCGATACCAGGTGCAGCTCTCGCTGTGGACGCTCCCGCAACCTCTCAAGGTCGTCGAGGAGTTCCTTGGCCGCCTCGGGCGGTAAGTTCGCAGGCGGCCTTACCTTTCTCCGTGGCAGGCGGCCCAGAAGCGGAAGGGGTGTATGCCTTACCACTGCGGTCCTTGTCATAAGGTCGTGAGGCAGTTGCCGACCGGGTATGAGGAACATCGACAACAGATAGGCCCCGACTAACCACCAACTCGACCACAGGAGCCACACCAGGCCGACGCCGACCAGCGGTACGGCTCGGACAGCCGCTAGGACCAGGCTCGGGGGTGCCCCGGTATCGACCCGAATGAGATGCAGGCTCAGCGCCTCCATTCCCAGAGTCGCACCCCGATGGGTAGTGACGGTGAAATACAGCCAGACTCCCGCGAGCGCGAGTAGCCCTATCCACGTCGGTAGTACACCATCGGACGGGTCGCCGGCGGTGAAGAGATAGAGCCAACTGGTGAGTGCCAACAGCCCGTAACCCACTGCCGCATCCACCGCGGCCGCGACCGCGCGGGCGCCGAATCCGGCGGGCAAACGACCGTCCCAGTCGGTGGCTGTCATTAGCTTAAACATGTCCGCACTCACTAGATTTAAAGAGCTTTGTCATGCAAAGTAATTTACATATTGGACGTCACGACCGCAACACGTTTGGTTAGTTACCTATGGTCTAGCAGAACGACTTCCGTCGTCATGAAGCTCAAACCAGCGTGCGTTAGCTCGTTACTGCGGCCAATTCAGATGACTTCGTTGCCTTCGGCAGCTCCTGACATTTTGGTGTCAACCGGTTACAGTCGAGGTGTGACTGATCGAGTGTTCGATGTGATCTTGCGGCCGGAGCCCGAGGGGGGGTACAGCGCACACGTGCCCACCCTGCCCGGATGCTTCAGTCAAGGGGAAACTATCGAGGAAGCAACCGAAGGCATCAAGGAAGCCATCGGGCTGTACCTCGAGGAACTCGAAATAGAGGGCCGGCCGCTTCCACTTGTTGAGATTCACGAGCGTGTTGTGGTAGCCGCTTGAGTGGCAACTTCCCCGCGGTGAGCCCCAAGAAGCTTATGGGCGTTCTAGGCCGCACCGGCTGGGAATTCAAACGCAGCAAGGGAAGCCATCACATCTACAAGCACCCAGATTCCCCTGACCTGATCGTGGTTCCCGTGCATAGGGGAGATATCAAAACTGGGCTACTCCACAGCGTCATTAACAAGATGGGGCTGAGTCGCGAAGAGTTCCTGGAACTACTCTAGGTTTCCCAAATGTGCCCAACCTGGGCGATGACCCTACGTTATAGCAGCTAGATCGTCTATTGCACATGGTTTAGGAAACACCCTGGAATACAAACATCGCGATACCGTGGCAACGATTAAGACGTAGCAAGACCCGGCACCGAACCGATTCTGCGGAGTCCACTGTCGTCGCGTCGAGCCCGGAAGGTAGAAGCTGAGCAGGCTCTGACGAGACTGACGCCGTTCGGAGAATCGGATGGAGGGGGTATCGGTCGTGAACGGGATCAAACCCTGCGGGGAGCACGATGTGCCGGCCGCCGCCAAGGAAGACCACCAATCGGTGAT
>DATATO010000158.1:0-5603 GCA_036268755.1 Mycobacteriales bacterium
TCTCATGGTTTCGTTGTTGCAGAACACTCAGTGCCGTGCAGATGCAGCGGTGCAAGACAAGCTCAATGCAATCGCCCGTGGTTTATCAGACCTTATGCAGGTCGATAAAAAGCATAATCCGGAATTGAAAAAGGCGCTTAAAGAGCTCCATGCCGCCGTGGGTATCGAGGATCGAGAAAGCACATGAATAACTCTGAAGGCCGCACCCCACGGGTTCGCAACCACCTTTCGATCATGGCTCAAACGGTGGTCGGATGGGCTGGCTCGGCTGTCGCCTCAATCGTGGCGGTTGTAGGAGTAATATCTTGGGTCCTCATAGGGGTGATCATTGGGTTTAGCCAAGGCTGGTTAGCGGCATTGTTCGCTGCCACTGGCGCTGCCACTTTTGTCATGGTCTTCTTCATTCAGCACACTACAGGTCGGCAGCTGCGGGCCGTATCATTGAAATTGGATGAGCTTATCGCCGCCACGGCCGGCGCTAACCAAAGCCTTATTGCTGCTGAACGACGCTCCTTACAGGAACAAGATGAAATGGAACGACGGCACCCATTAGGCCTGTGACTCCAGCTTGTTTATTTGGTAGGGCTATGGGTACACAACGAACGACCTGAACGGGCAGCAACGCCAAATAGATTCGCGGTGGCCTTTGTGACCCTCGAAGAGCATGTACGGCCAGGCCTCCGAGTCGTGGTGACCGGAGCCACCGGAAACGTAGGCACGGCGGTAGTTGCTGCCCTTGACGAATCGCCAGCCATCGAATCGATCATTGGTG
Source organism: Mycobacteriales bacterium (assembly GCA_036268755.1). Taxonomy (GTDB): domain Bacteria; phylum Actinomycetota; class Actinomycetes; order Mycobacteriales; family QHCE01; genus DATATO01. The sequence continues at coordinate 773 of DATATO010000158.1, forward strand.
TCGCACGCCGAATTCCGGAGCTGACGTGCCCCAAGACCCGCTGGGTGGCCGCCGATGTGGCTGAGGACGATCTCGAAGGGATATTTAGCGGCGCGGATGTCGTGATTCATTTGGCGTGGCTTTTTCAGCCGACCCACCGGCCGGTCGTTACGTGGCGTACTAACGTTGTGGGTACCGTTCGGGTATTGGACGCGGTCGCCGCCGCCGGCGTGCCCGCTCTGGTATGCGCCTCGTCGGTAGGGGCGTATTCGCCGGGCCCGAAGGATCATCCAGTAAATGAGCAATGGCCGACTCATGGCTGGCCTGGCGCCGCCTACACCCGGGAAAAAGCCTACGTGGAGCGCCTGCTCGACAGCTTCGAGTGTGACAATCCCGGACTCCGAGTCGTCCGGCTACGGCCCGGATTCGTTTTCCAGCGCAGCGCGGCCGCCGAACAATGGCGGCTGTTTGCCGGAAAACTCCTGCCTCGGCAGCTTGTGCGTCCGTGGGCGATGCCGATAGTACCCAATCTGGCCGGCTTACGGTTTCAGGTAGTGCAGGCATCAGATTTGGCGGAAGCATACCTACAAGCCGCCGTGCGGCGGGTTTCCGGTGCCTTCAATATTGCGACCGACCCGGTGGTTGACGTTGATCTTCTTGCACGCCATCTCAAAGCCAAAATTGTGCCCATGCCGCATCGATTTGCTCGCGCTGCCGTATCGGCCGGGTGGCATTTGCGGCTGATACCGGTGTCTCCGCAGCTCCTAGAGGCGGTGCTGCGGGTTCCGATCATGGACACCGCTCGAGCGGCCGGGGAGCTTGGGTGGACACCTCGGCACAGCGCCCATGACGCGCTCGCTGAGCTTATGACTGGTTTGAAGCAGGGGGTGGGGGCGAAAACCCCGCCGCTGCGTCCGTAGTCGAGGGATAAGGAGGCCAAAGCGATGAAAATACTGCAACACCTAATCGAGGGCCGATGGGTAGCTGATTCGGACGGCCGAGCGTGGACGGTCTTCGATCCAGCAGATGGCACTCCGGTAGCCCAGGGAGGGGCGGCGTCTCGCGTTGAGGTGGAGCGGGCCGTGACCGCCGCTACCACGGCGGGAGCGATTTGGGCCAGAACATCCCCCGCAGATCGCGGAACGATCCTTGCGCGCATAGCCGACGATGTAGAAAAGCATTCCGAGGCCCTGGCGCTGTTGACCACTCGGGAGATGGGTAAGCCGTTGCCCGACGCTCGAGGCGGCGTGGCGGCCGGAGTTGGGGCGCTGCGGCAATACGCGGAGTTGGGTCCACTGCATCGCGGGCTTTCCCTGGCGGGGGCGTGGGATTCCACCGACTTTGTAGCGTACGAACCTCGCGGAGTCGTTGCGGCGATCACGCCGTGGAACGATCCGGTGGCCGTTTCATGTGGGCTGCTCGGTGCGGCCCTGGTAACAGGGAATGCGGTGGTATATAAGCCGAGCGAGCGAACTCCCGCTACCTGCGAGCTGCTCGCTCGTTCGATCGCGGGGGCCTTGCCCCCGGCGGTGCTCTCTGTGCTGCATGGCGGCGGCCACGTGGGTGCGCTGCTGGCCGAACAGCCCGGTGTAGACCTGGTAGCCCATGTGGGATCCACTAAAGCGGGGAAAGCCATAGCGGCCGTTACCGCCCGTACCGGTGCGGGGACGCTGTTGGAGAACGGCGGAAAAGATCCACTAATCGTCGATGCCGGCGTCGATCCCGAATGGGCCGCCGACCAGGCGACGCTGGGGGCGTTTGCCAATGCAGGCCAAATTTGCACGGCAGTGGAAAGGGCGTATGTGCACGAGGCCGTCGCCGCACCGTTCCTTGAAGCCCTGGTGGAGCTGGCCAGAAAGCTGTTCGTCGGTCCGGGCATGGAACAAGCGACCGAGATGGGGCCGCTGGTGGACCGCCGTCATCGGGCGGAGGTTCACGCCCACGTTCTCCAGGCACAGGCGGCGGGCGCGGAGCTCCGCTGCGGCGGCACCGTGCCGGACGGTCCCGGGGCCTTCTATCCACCCACCGTACTCACCCATTGCGCTGCGGATATGTCTGTTATGCGCGAGGAAACCTTCGGGCCGGTAATTCCGATAATGGTGGTTCCGTCGTTCGATGAGGCGCTCAACCAAGCCAACCGGGGACCCTACGGTTTGGCAGCGACGGTACTCACATCCCACATGGGCCACGCGCAACGCGCATGGCGAGAGCTTGACGTGGGCACCGTGAAAATAAATGCCGTTTTCGGCGGTGCCCCGGGCGGCGCCGCCACACCACGCCGGGGAAGCGGGCAGGGGTACGGCTACGGTCCCGAATTGCTCGATGAGATGACCGCGGCCAAGGTGGTACATGTGGCAGCGCCACCGAGTCGCGCCCAGACCTGACGACGCCGCCGTTATGCGGCCGTGCCGTCCATTTGAAAAATTCCAATCCGATTTCACTCGAGGCGCCGGTCACGGTCAGGCACATCGGCCTCCTCTAGTGCACTTGGGCCTGGGAGAGGATTGTGGTAGCCATGTTGACTCAGGATTCAGCTACCGGGAGCTCGGCGCTGCGGCTGTTAGGGGCTGTGGTTCGCAGAGCAGTTCTGAATGAGGCAATAGGAGCTTTGCAGTGCTGGGGCAGATGCGGTACCGGGCAGGCTCGCCGTGAGTTACGCGACCGAGGTGAGGTAGGCGGCCAGGAGGCCGCGGCCGCGCGGGTGGCCGTGACCGTCAACACCTCTGCGCAGAATCGAGCCGATCCAGATTGGGACTAGGCCGGTCGGGGTAATAGCGCCCCTAAAGCTGAGGGGCCGAGAGCTCCGCCGGTGAGGGCAAGCACGATGTCACGCAACGGTTGATTTTGGTGACTGGCGTAGCGCCTGAGCATCTCACGGGCCTGCCCGGGATCCACGTCTAAAGAGCCCGCAATCAGCCCTATCGCTTGACCCAGCGCGACTCGATCATTGAGGGCTGCGAGGGTTTGTTCTACTAGACGCTCCGACCGCCTTTGGGCGTCTCGTTCCTGGGACAGGGCTAGTACGCCTAGGTCGGCCAAGGACTGTCCTAGTCTGTGGCGGAACGGCGTAAGCAGCCGATGGGTCGTGTGCAGGAGGTTTAATCCGCCCACCGCCTGGCCGTCTAAACGCATCGGTATGGCGTGCATCGCTCGATAGCCTGCGTCGACTGCCGCGGGAACAAAGGCAGGCCACCGATCTGTCTCATTTTGAAGCCGAGGAACGCTGATGATTCTATTGGCTCGGATGCAGTCTAAACAGGGACCCTGATCGGTTTGTAATTGTAAAAGCTCTACGAAACCTGCCCGCTCATCCGAGGCCGCCGCAAGTTCCGCGCCTCCTCGGGGATCGACAAGCATTATCCCGGCAGCAGCCGCTCCCAGCGCCGGTTTGCATGCCTCAACAATCGATCGCAAAACGGATGCGCTGTCGCGATTAGCGACTAGCTGCGCTGTGATATCGAGGAGCGCATTCGCAAGCTGATTCGGAGGCACGTAGCAGAGCATACGTGTGGAATGTCGACCTAGTCGCTTTGATCGGCCAGGAGTCCCATGTCGATACGTTGCTGCACTACGTCCTGTGCAACCTCGACCACCGATCGACCGTCGGAAAAGGCGTAGCCTCGCAATCGTGCGAAGGCATCGCTGAGGGTGATATGCAATTGTGCAGCAAGCATCCCGGTCGCAATGTTCACGTCCTGATAGGACGCAATCGGCCGCAGAAGCTCTATGCCAGATCGCTCGCTCATTTCGGTTTGTTTCAACAACGTCATTGTCGTTAATTCTGCGAGTACCGCTGCGTCGCCCAGTTCTGTAGGCATTAACCCGCCCGGACGGCGACGATATAAGTTCAATGTGCCCAGTGCGATTGCCCCCATTTGAAGTGGAAACGAGAAAACCGCCGCGGCCCCTATCGGGAGTGCCGCCTCGGCAAAAATTGGCCATCGTGCTTGGTCGCCGACCAGATCTGGCACCAATATCGGCCCGCCGAGAGCGACGGCCTCCGACCCGGGCCCCTCACCGAGGGTGTACTGAATCTCCTCTAGCTTGGCCGACCAACCGCTGCTTGCGCCGAGCATCTCTTGCGCTCGCGATTCGGTACGAATTGTCACGGCCGCGGCCTCCACGCTGAGCAACTCTGCGACGGCTGTCAAGCATGCGGCTTCTGCCCAACCCATTACATCCGGCGTGGCCACCTGGCTGGCCATAGTCCGCAATAGGCGCTGTCTGCGTTGGCCGTCCACTGGTTCCTCCCGCTATCGCCGGGTGCCCCGCTGCCGGAAACGTAGGTTGGCGCCCCCGAGGGCGGTCAAGGCAGAAGTTTTAGCCATCGCCGAACCATTCTCTAATCGCATCATGAGAAGACCAGCTTACGGAATAATGTCCCAACTTGTACCGCAGGTTGCGCCCTATGGCGGATTGACATGGTTGCCTCGAGCTGAGGCAGCGCGGGTATCGCGTGAAGAAGGTGGGACGGAACAAACTACGTGTTCGGTGCAATGTGGGCCCGAGCCACGCAAAAACGTCCGCATCTTGAGACCGATATAGCGGCCACTCGGCTTTATACCACCTAAAGCCACTGGTGTTGACCGCCTCAAGGCTTTAAGGTGTTCTCTAGATTGTTGCAGGCGCTCAAGGCGTGGGCGCCAAAGTGGCTTTGTCTGGTCAGACACCTGTCGCTTTGGGACGTCTTATTGAGCTTCCTATTGCGGTGGGGTCTGGTCTCCTATGTGGATAGGAGCGCACACGTGACTCTCGCGATCGGTCCTGACTCCGTAGCACGAAGCGATATGTCTCGCCGGGAGTCGCTGATTATCGAATGGTTGCCCACCGCGCACCGGCTTGCTGCTCGGTT
>DATATO010000159.1:0-6672 GCA_036268755.1 Mycobacteriales bacterium
CTGGGCGCCGCCACGTTCGGTGCATATCGGGTCCGATGGTGCCAACTCCTGACTCGTCAGCACCGCTGTGACCTGGAAGCAATAGTTAACGGTCGCGTCCAACGGGTTGCCCTGGATACTGGAAACCGTATAGCTGGATTGCCCCCTCGGGGGCGTGTCCACCGGTAACGGTTTGGAATCGGTGGCCCGTCGAGCCGTGATAATAGACTGCGCCTGGCCATTGGTGTTGTCCTTCCACTGCAGCGTCACGGAAGTTCCGCTATCTGCCACCTGGAGGTTGCTCGGCCGCCCCTGGGTGACGAGCGACGCCGATGGAGTGGGCTTGGCGTTCGGCTTGTCATTGCCGCCGCTGGCCAACATGATTCCGATCGTCGTGATTAGACCGAGGACCACACCGATAACGCCCGCCGTGACGAGCGGGCGACGCCACGAAAATGGCTCCTCATCATCGTCAAAGTCGTCGTCAGCATCTCTGCCGGCTGTGGGAACGACGAGTTGGCCACCGCTTTGTTCACCCGGGTAGTAGGGGGACTCGGTCGGGGATGCCTCGATCAGGGCGGCCGGCTGATAGCCGGGTTGATGCGGCGAGGGCTCGGACGACGGAACCGGCGGTGAGCTAGCGGGTTCGAACCAGGTCCGCTCCGGCGCCGAGATCTGGGTAACGGCTGTCGATTGTTCCCTAACCTGCTCGGGTTCCTCCGGGCCCATCGGCAGTGGCACATGTGACGGTCGTGACTTGTAGGTCCGGGGTACCGATGTGGGTTTTGGTGCCGGGGAGGAGACGGGGGTCGTGGGAGAGCCGGGCGATACGACGGTGGGAAGAGCGGCCTGGGTGGCCGCGGTTTCCTCGCCCCGCTCCCGCTGCGGAGCCTTCCCCGGAGAGCCGTGGGAGGGCGGGGAGGGCGGGGAGGTAGGGCGGCCGATAGCGCCGGGCAGCACAACCGGTGGCGGCGTGCCGCCCGTCGGCCGTGTCCCGCTACGGCCGATGGTCGTGGCGTTGCCGCTAGTGGGTGCCGAGGACGGGATTATCACCGGCGGTGTCTGCACGGTAGGACCGCTGGTCGGCGCGTTCGAGGGTTGGGGCGGCGCGCTGACGCTGGGATAGATCACTGCCGGCGGCCCACCCGGTGAAACCGGCGGCACGCTGTTGGGCTTATTGCGCGTCTGTGCGGCCTGGGTGGGGGTCTCCACGGCCGCGAGCTCGCCCGGCGGCACGCTACGGGGTTGCCACGGCGTCGACATGGAGGTCCGCGCCATGTTGAGCCGCAGGGTCTCGGCGAAGGCCAGCGCGGTCGGGTGCCGATCGGTGGCATTTTTGGCCATCGCCCGCTGCAACTCCGCCTGCACCCAGTCCGGCACATCGTCGCGGGGCACCTTCGGCACGGGTTGCCGGAGCACGCGCTGCCGAAACGCCTCCGGGTCCTGGCCTGGGCTGGCGAACGGCGGTCTGCCGGCGAGCAGGTTCCACATCGTGGAGGCCAGGCTGTACAGGTCGGACTGCCCGGTCTGATGTTCCTGCTGCAGCGTCTCCGGGGAGGCGTGATGCGGCGTGAGTTTGTAAAAGGTGTCGGTGCTGGCCAGCTCATCCGTGGCATAGGCGATACCGAAGTCCGTGAGCGCCGGCCCGAACCGGGAACGCAAAATGTTCGGCGGCTTGACGTCTCGGTGAATGATGCCAGCCTCGTGCGCTGCGTGCAGGGCCTCACCGATCTTGATGCCTACCTCGAGAACCTCCTCGGGTGGCAGCGGTCCCCGTTCCTTGAGGATCTGCGCGTAGGAGCCGCCTTCGCAGTACTCCATGACGATGTAGGGCTGGCCGGCGTCGGTGACGCCTGTGTCGATGATGCTGACGATGTGCGGCGAACTCGACAGCTGCACCAGGGTTTCGAGCTCGCGCCGTACGGTGGCGTCTGTGGTCATGACGTCATCGACCAACAGAACCTTGATGGCGACCTTGCGGTTGAGTCGGTTCTGGGTGGCGCGGAACACGATAGCGCTGCTGCCGTGCGCGATGAGCTCTAGGCCGCTGTAACCCATCAGCCCCGGGATGATGGAGCCGGCGGACAACGGCACTACGGCGTCTGGGACGCCCGAGGCGGGCCGGGGCGTGGGCGGCTCTTCACGGCGGAGGTAGGTAGTGGTGTCAGCTTCCGCAGCCATTGCCATACCCTCCGCGCTATGCCTTGCTCCATTGTGCCTCGGACTGCCGTAACTTGCCGCCGAACCGGCCGGCTATCACAGCCCATGTGCGCCCCGCGACCGTGGCGGGCGCCGCAACCTCACTCAGCCTACCGCCTGAAGTCAGTCTGTGCGGTATGTCCGGCTTCATATGCTGCCGAGATGAACGGACGTCGAAAATGGGTCGGGTGTTCGGTCCACATTTGTCGTGACCAGGCCCGTCGCCTGGGTTTGCGGGATAGAGTAGAGGCGACCCCCGCCAAGTGCTGGGAGAGCGCTGGGAGATACGAGCATGGCGACCTCCTCGGTCGGTGCCGGCGGCTACGCCACCCGCCACAACCCCCGTGGGCGAACGACGAAACGTCGTCGCTTCGGTTTGTCGCGTCGTAATGCGGGTGGTTTCGTCTCGGTCGGAGTTATCGCTACTACCGTGGTCGCCATGGCCCTCACCCTCTTCGGGGCCGGAGCTATTAGCCGCGCCCTTTCGGTACACGACGGCGCTATCTGGCTGTGGGACAGCAACCGCGGTGAGGCCTCCCGGGTTAACGCCGCCGCCGGCCGGGTCGACATGCGGCGTTCGCTGGCCGACGCCCGTGGTCACCGCGTTGTCATTGTCCAAAGCGACGAAAACCTACTGCTGCAGGATCTCGACTCCGGCACCGTCACGTCCTTCAATCTGACGACCCTCAACGTTTCCGGTGTCGTAGCCACCTCCCGCCCGATCGACATGAAAGTCGCGCTGTCAGGGTCGAACGTTCTCATGACGGATACCGTCACCGGCGTCATCCGACAGCTCGATGCCGGCCGGCTGGACCCCATAGGTAAGCCGCTCAAGCTCGCGCCGAATCTTGTCGGTGGCGGCGTTGACGACGACGGCCGGCTCTGGCTGGGCTCGTCCAAGTCGGGCAAGGCCATCGCTGTGAAGCCGGGCACCGGCGGATCTGGGCCCTCGGTCGACCGAGACGTCGACGTGGGTCATGCCAACCACGATTGGTCGATGTCCGTGCTCGACCACGGCGCCGCCATCGTGGACCGCACCACCAGCTCGTTCACCAAGATTGGTGGTGACGGCAATACCTCAAGCGTGCAACTGCCCCCCGTAGGCGCCGCAACCATGCCGGATCGGCTCCGCGGCGACGTCGTCGCGATCACCAATCCGGCGGCCCGCCAGATCGTCCTGGTCCACAACAGTCAGGTCAACACCGTCGCGGTTCCCGGTGACGGCGATAAGATCGGTCCCGCGCTGGTTTTCTCGCAGCTGCTCTACGTGCCGGACGAACAGGCTGACCGGATCCGGGTGTTCGACCTGAGCGGCAAGAACATGCAGGACATCGAAGATCCGGGCGGCAAGGTCGAGCTGGAGAACCGCGAGGATCACCTCGTCATCAACTCGGTGGGAACCGATAAGGCCTGGGTCGTCGACTCGACACACAATGTCAAAGAACTGGAAAAGGCACCCAAGGACGTCATCAATGGGGAGGGCTCCGGCAAGCCCGCTACCCCGGCGGTACCCAACCCGAATAATCCCGGCACCAACCAGGGCTCCCAATCTCCGCCCAGCGCCGGGCAGCTCGGGCAGACTGACAACGGCAACAGTCAGCAGATCAACAAGCCGAACCCGAGCCCGCCGCCCAAGGGCGGCAACCAGGGTCCGCAGCTTCCGGTCACGCCACCCACGAACTCCGGTCCGGGGGGTCCCAACCCCAGCAAGCCGGCCGACCAGGCCGCCAAGCCGGGCGCGCCGGGTCCCGTGAAGGCGGTTGCCGGCGACGGTTCGGCCATCCTGAACTGGGCCGCCGCTGCCCCGAACGGCAGCACCATCACCAAATACATCGTCACCGGCGGCAACGGCACGGTGAACGTGGCAGGTGACGCCCAGTCGGTGACCCTCACCGGGCTCAACAACGGCACCAGCTACCAGTTCTCGGTGCACGCCGTGAACGGCAAGGGCGACGGCCCCGTGACCAAGTCCAACCCGGTCACGCCGACCACTGTGGTTCCGGATGCCCCGACCAACGTTCAGGCCGCCGCCAACTCCGACGGCAGTGTTAGCGTCAGCTGGGCCGCACCCGCCACCCACGGCGGCACGATTGCCTCCTATCAGCTGGTCGGTCAGACCGACACCGCCGGCGGTCAAATGGGAATCAACAACATCGCGTCGACCAGCGTGGTGGTGCCGGCCAGCGCCCTGACCATGGGCGCAAGTTATACCTTCCAAATCACGGCCACCCTGACCAACGGCGCCTCGGGTCAGCCCTCGGCGTCCAGTAATCAGGTCACCACCCGCAGTGCGCCCGGCGCGCCGGGTTCCGTGTCCGCTAAAGGAAACGGTGAGGGCACCGTCGACGTGAGCTGGGCCCCCGCCATCGCCAACGGCAGCCCGATCACGGAATACGTCGTCACCTCCAGCAGCGGCCAGCAGGTCAACGCCGCCCGGGACGCCACCAGTGCCAAACTCACCGGACTGCCGGCGGGCGAGCAGGTCACCGTCACGGTGACGGCCGTCAACGCCGCCGGTAAAACCCCGGGAAGATCGGTGACCGTCACGGTGCCCGGTGCCCCCGCACCGCCGCCGCCCACGACTCCGCCGCCCACAACCCCGCCCCCGCCGCCTCCACCGCCTCCGGTGACGGGTCCCGGCGTCGTGGCCTGCGTCAATACCTCGGCTAACCCGACCTACTGCGATGGGGGCGTTCGTACCTTCAGCGAGCCCAACCAGCAGAGCTCGGTGCGAGACCAGCTCATGAACGGAAACCGCCAGGTCGCCTCATGCAAGATCCAGGGGCAGAACATTACGTCCTGGGCGTACAACAACAACAAGACCAGCACATGGTGGATGAAGATCAACGACGGAAGCTACATTCCGTACGCCTGGTTCAACCTGGACGGTGGGCAGGCGACGTTGGACAAACTTCCGACCTGTTAGCCGGCGGTTGATTTGACTGTGATGGATCCCCACCTGTCCCACCTGTCACACTGATGAGGTGGCGGAGGACGTATCGGTCGGTTCACGATTCGTGATTCCGGGCACCGAGTTGAGCGAACGTTTCTCCCGGTCGTCGGGTCCGGGCGGGCAGGGGGTGAACACCACCGACTCGCGTGTCGAACTATCTTTCGACGTTGCCGGATCGGCGGCAATCCCGGTCGATCTGCGTGACCAAGTGCTGACCCGGCTCGGTCAGAGGCTGGTCGACGGCGTTCTCAAGATCGCTGCGAGCGAGCATCGTTCGCAGCTGATGAACCGGGAAGCGGCGCGCAGCCGCCTCGTGGCGTTGCTGCTCGAGGCGTCCGAGCCGCCTTCTCCGCGCCGACGGCCCACAAAACCGTCCCGGGGCTCGAAGGAACGGCGTATCGCCGCGAAGAAACGCCGGGCCGACGTCAAGCGGGGCCGCTCCGGTCGCTTCGACGACTGACTCGTTCTAGGCTTAGAAGTCGTGCCGAGGAGCAGGCTGTACACGGATGGGAGAATCGGAACGTGGCCCTGTACCGAGACGACGCGCTGGTGTTGCGGCTGCATAAGCTCGGCGAGGCCGACCGTATCGTCACCCTGCTGAGCCACCGGCTGGGCAAGCTACGGGCCGTCGCACGCGGTGTCGCCAAGACCACCAGCCGCATCGGTGCCCGCCTGGAGCCGTTCAGCCATGTCGACGTGCAGTGCTATTCCTCCGACCGGAACCGGAGCTCGCTGCACAGCATTCGGCAGACCGAAACGATCCATGCCTACGGCAAAACCATCATGGGTGACTATCCGCGCTACACGGCGGCTAGCGCGATCGTGGAAACCGCGGACCGCCTCAGCGGGGATGAGGGCGAACCCGCCCCCCAACTATTTATGCTCACTGTCGGAGCGCTGCGCTCGATGAGCGTCGGCGAACATGCCCCCGGCTTGGTACTCGACGCCTATCTGCTGCGCGCCATGGCCGTCGCCGGCTGGGCCCCGGCCCTGGTCCAATGCGCGGTGTGCGGTGCCGAAGGCCGGCACCGAGCCTTCTCCGTGCCGGCCGGAGGGGCCGTATGTTCACGATGTCGTCCGGCAGGCTCCGCTTCCGCCTCCGCCGCCGCGTATGACCTGATGGTTGCGCTGTTGTCCGGGGACTGGGCGGCAGCCGACGTCAGCCAGCAGCCGGCGCGGCGGGAGACGAGTGGACTCATCGCCGCGCACCTGCAGTGGCACACCGAACGAGATTTGAGATCCTTGCCCTTAGTCCATCGCGCCTAGCCGGCGAATCCTCGCCATCCCACCTTCTAATAAGGAGACGTCGACGTTGACTCCCCCCACCGATCGAACGCATCACCTCGATGCCTCCAGCAACCTTTGGTCGGTTCCGGACTTCTCGCCGGAGCAACTGCCGCAACACATCGCCCTCGTCACGGACGGGAACGGCCGCTGGGCCCAGCAGCGCGGCCTGCCGCGAACTGAGGGACACCGGGAGGGCGAGCGAATGCTCTTTGAGCTCGTAAAGAACTGTTTTGAGCTCGGCATTCCCTACTTGA
>DATATO010000160.1:0-8560 GCA_036268755.1 Mycobacteriales bacterium
GCACGGTTTCCCGGTGACTTCCGGTTGGGCGACGGTCGTCCAGCCTCTGTGGTGCCGCTCAGCACCAGCTGGCGTAACGCCCCGGCGGTGCTGGCCGCGGCGAACGCACTCTCCGCTCCCTTGCGCGGCGAAGTAATTCCGGAGCTTAGACCGGCCCCGAGCCGGCCGGACGCGGGCCTGGTGCGCCTCGCGCTCTGTGAAACCGTGGTGGACGAGGCGGCCTGGGTAGCCGACCAACTCGCGGCGAGATGGCATGCCGCGCCGGTCGAGGCAGGTTCCGAGAGCATGGCGGTGTTGCTGCGCACCCGGGCACAGATCAAGCGATACGCGGACGCGTTATCACGGGCCGGGCTGCCGGTGGAGGTTATCGGCATCGGCGGCCTACTCGAGGTGCCCGAGGTTGCCGACGTGGTGGCAACGATCCGAGTATTGTGCGATCCCACCGCCTCCATCGCCCTGTTGCGCTTGCTCACGGGGGCCAGGTGGCGCCTTGGCCCCCGCGACCTCGCCGCGCTCGCGGCCCGGGCCCGGCGGCTGGCTGAGGAGGCCGAGCCCGACGATGAGCTGGTCGCGGCCCAGTCCGACCAGCTCGGGATTATTGACGCTCTCGAAGATATCGGTCCCGCCTCGGCGTATTCGGCCGAAGGGCGCGTGCGATTACGGTCGCTGCGGGACGAGCTTCGGCAGTTACGCGGATTTCTGAACCGGCCGCTTCCGGAGCTGGTTGCCGCCGTGGAGGACACGCTCGGAGTCGGGGTGGAGGTCACAGTTCGCGACGGACTCGACCCGAGCGCTTCACGGACGCACCTGGACGAGCTTTCGTCCGTGGTCGCTTCCTTTGCCGAGAGTGCGCAGTTAGCCACCGCCACCGCGTTACTGGCCTATCTCGACGCGGCCCAACAACACGAGCGCGGTCTGCCGCCCGGCCGCGTCGAGGTTCGCCGGGGCGCCGTGCAGCTGCTCACCGTCCACGCCGCCAAGGGGCTCGAATGGGATGTGGTGGCTGTCCCGGGTATGTGTGAGGGTTCGTTTCCTGCCGCGGAGCGGATCTCCGGCCTCTGGACCAAGAATTCGGGTGTGCTGCCGTTCGAGTTACGCGGTGACCGCGGCGAGTTACCGTCGCTGCAGCTAACCGGGATCGCCGACCTGATCGATCTGTCCGACGCGCTGGAGCGACTGGAAGCCGACTGGGCGCACCATCGGTTCACCGAGGAGCGCCGGCTGGCGTATGTGGCGGTGACTCGGGCTCGAAGCCTGCTGTTGTGTTCGGGTTACTGGTGGTCCGACGGCGTCAAACCTCGGGGGCCGTCCGCCTTCCTGACTGAAATTCTCGATAGCGCGCACCGCGCCGGCATCGCACCGGATGGGTGGGCACAGGCACCGGATGCCGACGCGGACAACCCGCTCGCCGCCGAGGCGAACACCGTGGAATGGCCGGCCGATCCGCTCGGCGAGCGTCGCGAGACGATTGCCGCCGGTGCGGACCTGGTGGCGGAGGCAGTGCGCGCCGGCCCGGCGGCCATGGTCGCCGCCCGGGAAGACGAGTCGGGCAAACGGTGGCTGGAACAATCCCGGCTCCTGTTGGCCGAGCGCGAAGAGTTACGTAAACCCGGCCCCGTCGGGGTTCGGCTGCCGAATCAGCTGTCGGTGTCACAGTTGGTGGCTGTAGGGCGGGAACCGCGGGCCGTCGCGGCGCAACTGCAGCGGCCCATCCCGCGCCCGCCCGCGACCCACGCGCGGCGGGGAACGGCGTTTCACTCCTGGCTCGAGCGCAGGTTCGGCTCGGATCAGCTGTTCGATCTTGCGGAGCTGCCCGGCTCCGCGGACGACGATGCGGCGCCGGACGCGGACCTGGCCGAGCTGCAGGCCGCCTTCGAGCAGAGCGAATGGGCCGGCAGGACGCCGTCACGGGTAGAGATCTCGTTTTCGATGGTGTTGCCGAGCCAACAACAGCCCGAGGCTGGCACGGACGGCGAGGCCACACCGGGGATAGTGCTCCGAGGCCGGATGGATGCGGTTTTCGCCGTCGGCGACCTTACCGGCACCAGCTGGGAGGTCGTCGACTGGAAGACGGGTCGCGCCCCCACGGGCGCCGCCGCTCAGGCCGCCTCGGTGCAGCTTGCCGTGTACCGGCTGGCGTGGGCCGAGCTTGCCGGCGTGGATCTGACGGCGGTCAGGGCCGGCTTTCACTACATTCGCGAGAATCGCACCGTCCGCCCCGTGGACCTATTGGATCGGGAGGGACTGGTGGAACTTATCGCCGCACTACCCGAGAACTAACTGTTTACGCAGGCAGCGAGCGGGCTTAGTCATATCCGGAAGGTTTCATTGACCATTTTCGGAGATTATCTGGGCAGTGGCGGATACCTTAATGCACGACCTCGACGGTGGCGAAGATTCCCGGCGCACCCGCGAGCTCCGCGTCGAGGGTGACCAGCGGAGCATTGAGCTGCTCTGCTAATGCGACGTACAGCGCGTCGGCGAAGGAGACGGTGTATCTGAGTTCCCACGCCCGAGGTATTAGCGGAACCTGGTCGGCCCGGCGTAACTCTAGCTCTAGGAAGTCCGAGACGGCCGCCTCGGCGAGCCGTTCATCGAGGTCGGCGCGTAGTGCCAACCTGCGTATCGTGCCGCAAACTTCTGCGTCGAGCAGAGCCGGTGCCACTAGCTCTTCCGAACTGAGTCGGGCAAGCGCGACGCTGTTCCCGATAAGCGCGTCCACGATGAGCGATGCGTCGGTGACGATCAACCCAGCTGCTCCCGCTCCGAGCGAATGTCGGCAACGATCCTTGCAGAGCTGGGCCGAGATCCCGCTCGTTTTCGGGCCCGGCGCAACACGTCACCGTTACGGCTGCGGCGAGTGATATTTCCGAACTCGGCCAGCAGAAAACGGTTGAGTGACATACCCACGGCCGCGGCCTGTTGAGTCAGAATTTCGTGCACCTCGTCGGGGATCTCGCGGATCTGAATGGTTTTACTCATGCCGACATCCTACCTCCAAAGTGCATGCAAAGTGCTGGCTTTCCTGTGGTCTATGCATGTGCAGATTGCCGATGACACCGTCACCAATTCGTTGAGTAAGGTGACGCCATGTCCGATTCGATCACTGCGACTATGGCCGACCAGATCCGACGATTTGTGGCTGAGCACCGCGACGACCTGTCCCGTGACCTCGCCGACTGGGTGCGCATCCCGTCGATCAGCGCTGATCCCGGGTGCGCGGCCGATGTCGAGGCATCCGCTCAATGGTTCGCGGACGCGTTGCGCGCCACCGGGTTTCCCACGGTCGAGATATGGCCGACCGCCGGGCATCCGGCGGTGTTCGCGGAGTGGCCCAGCGACGATCCGGACGCGGTAACGGTGCTTGTCTACGGTCACCACGACGTTCAGCCGGTCGACCCTGAAGAGCTGTGGACGTCACCGCCGTTTGAGCCGCTGATCGTGGGGGAGGGGGACGATGCCGAACTTCGGGGGCGCGGTGCCATCGACGACAAGGGTCAGCTCGTCTTTCATCTACTAGGCCTGCGCGCTCATCTGGCGGTGACGGGCCGCACTTCACCCGCCGTGAACCTCAAGTTTCTGGTCGAGGGCGAGGAGGAGTCCAGCTCGCCGCACTTTGCCGGGCTGTTGGAGGATCGACGCGATAGGCTGGCCTGCGACGTGATCGTGGTCAGCGATACCACCATGTTCGACGCCAATACTCCCAGCATCTGCACGTCCATGCGGGGGATGCTGGCCTGTCACATCGACGTTTTTGGTCCCGACCAGGACCTGCATTCGGGCCTTTTCGGGGGAGCCGTTCCCAATCCCCTCCACGCACTCACGGGCCTGCTCGCCGCCCTGCACGATGCCGACGGAGCTGTTGCCATCCCCGGGTTCTACGACGACGTTATCCCCTTGACCGAGGCGGAACGGAAGAACTTTGTCAGCCTGCCGTTCGATGAGGCTGACTGGCTGGCCGGTACGGCCCGTTCCCAGGCAACGTTCGGCGAGGGCGGTTTCGGAACCTTGGAGCGCATCGGCGCGAGGCCGACCGCCGAGATCAACGGTGCCTGGGGTGGGCACATCGGTCCCGGTTTCAAGACCCTAATCCCGGCCGAGGCGCACGCAAAGGTGTCATTCCGGCTGGTTGCCGGGCAGGATCCGGCGCACGTCCTTAAGCTTTTCCGCGATTTTGTCACGGTGAACACTCCCGATGGGATTCGGATCGAAATTCGGCCCGAGGGCGACGGAGTACGACCGTGCGCCATCGCGATCGATCATCCCGCCAACCAAGCGTTGGCGCGGGCGATGGGACGTGCCTTCAAACGGGAGCCGTTGTTCACTCGCGAGGGCGGCTCGGGGCCCGAGGCCGACCTGGCCGACACCCTGCAGGCCCCGATTGTCTTTCTCGGCGTGGGGCTGCCGGACGACGGGTTTCACGCCCCCAACGAGCGGGCGCGGCTCCGATTCCTCTACAAGGGCGCCGAGGCCGCGGCGTATCTCTGGTCGGAGCTCGTGGACCTGCCTCGAGGCTGAGCTGTGAACATGCTATCCATCACACCCCCGGCGCCGAAGCTTAAAATAGGTAGCCTTCCCTAAGCATGACTTATTGGAGGGCCGGCGTGTGACCTCAGAGCAGCAATCCCGCGATGCCGCCCTCATGGCGCTTCCCTCGCGCGACTGGCTGGTCACGGGCGTGCGGGAGGAGCAGGGCAGTCGCCGCCGCGCTGCCTGGTCCAAGACGCTCCGCTCCGACGCCGAGCCGGCGACGGTCGAGGGCGTCACGCGTGGTTATCTCGACACGGCGCGCTGAGCATCCTGCCGAAGCTTCCGCCGCCGGTGCAAAACCGCGTGATACAGGCCCCGGCCAAGCAGCAGCTCTTCTGGCATCTGCTCCCGTTGGCGGTGGGGCTGCGAGACAACCGCGCCCCCGACGTGTCGCTACGGCGTTCCGCGATGCCGCAGTGGCACCGGCCGCCGGCCGATCCGGACGAAGCCAAGGAGCTGGAGTGGTTTTTTCCGGTGGAGGGATTTACCGCCGCTCCCACCATTGCCGTTCTGCACGCGGACTCGCTGTTTGCCACCGTCCCGACGGGAGCGGACCTCCCCGGTTGGAGGATCGTCGACACCGAGGCGCAACTATACGACGGTGTGATGGCCGGCTATGTCGACCCGGTGCTTGATCGTTACATTAGCGAGTTATCGAAGTCCGGAGCCCGGTTCAGTCGACGAGGGCTGCGTGCCTCCGGAATTGGCCCGCTGGTTCAGCAGGCCGCCCGGGACTTTCAGGCCGCCGTCCGGGTCCTTAGGGAGACGGCTGAGCGCGACGGAGCCAATAGCCGCGCCTTCAGAGAACGGGCAGAGTGGGCCGCTGAGCTCGGGGCCGGAGCTACCCGCCGGGCGACCGTGGCCCTCGAGAATCTCGCAACTGGGCCCGAAGACCGGCGGCTGTTCAACCTCATTCCGGTCCGGGCCCGGACCGCACCCGAGGTGGAGGGGGTTTTCGTCACTCGCACATGCTGTGGCGCCTTCGGCGGCGACCGCGGCAACACCTGCAATAACTGTGTAATGGATTTTCCGCGCGGAGCGCCGAATCCTATGGCTAAGAAACGCCTGGGCGGCCTTGGGCTTGAACTCACCCCGACCCCAAGCGGGGGTGCCCGCGACTCTTCACGACGACCCCACTAGCCTCGGCCCCGGCCTCGCTAGCCCGCGTCCGATGCGCGCCGCACACCACCTAGGCTTATAGGGAGTACTAGGAGACACGCCCATGGGCAGTCCCGCGATCGACGATGGAGTGCACCATGCGAGTATTGGCCGCGATGTCGGGCGGCGTCGATTCTGCCGTGGCCGCGGCCCGCGCCGTCGACGCCGGGCACGAGGTGACCGGTGTGCATCTGGCGCTGTCGCGATCCCCGCAGACGCTCCGCACCGGGGCCCGCGGCTGCTGCACCATTGAGGACTCGCACGATGCCGGTAGGGCGGCCGACATCATCGGCATCCCGTTCTATGTGTGGGGCATGGCCTCGGAGTTCTCCGAGGGTGTCATCGACGATTTCGTCGCCGAATACGCCGCCGGTCGCACGCCCAATCCATGTCTGCGGTGTAACGAGAAAATCAAGTTCGCGGCCGTCCTGGACCGGGCGGTGGCGATGGGTTTCGATGCGGTAGCGACCGGCCACCACGTGCGGCTCTTCGACGGTCAGCTGCGCCGATCGGTGGACATGGCCAAGGATCAGTCGTACGTGCTCGCGGTGCTCACCCGCGAGCAGCTCTCGCGGGCCATGTTTCCGCTGGGGGACTGTACGAAGGCGCAGGTGCGCGCCGAGGCCGCGGGGCGAGGATTGCTGGTCGCGGACAAGCCCGACAGTCATGACATCTGCTTCATCCCCGACGGGGACACCCGGGGCTTTCTGCGTCGGCACCTGCCGGATGCCAGCGGACCAATCATCGATGACGGCACCGGCGAACGGCTGGGCGCTCACGACGGCGTCTTCGGCTACACCATCGGCCAGCGCAAGGGTCTCCGCATCGGCACCCCGGCGCCGGACGGGAAACCCCGATACGTGCTCGGCATCGAGCCGGTGACCAACACGATTCGCGTCGGCCCGGCGGAGGCGCTGCAGGTCGACGAAATCCTGGCCTCATCGCCCGTCTGGACTGCCGGCACCCCGATCGTGGACGCCTTCGACTGCCAGGCACAGCTGCGAGCCCACGGCGAGGTGTACGACGCGGTGGCCGAGGTGATCTCCGATGATGAAACCGAAGTCGCTCAGCTACGCGTCCGCCTGGCCAACCCTGCGAGCGGTGTGGCCGCGGGCCAGGCTGTGGTGCTGTATCGCCCGGATTTCGAGGGCGGAGACGTAGTAATAGCGTCCGCCACCATCTCCTCCGCCCGCAACACCTCCATGGCGGCTGCGAGCTAGTTTCGGGCGTTCTTGCCCCGACAAGTTCCTGGAAGTTGCCACAGGATGCGGCCGAATCCGGCTGGCAATAAGGCAACTTCCAGGAACTTGGCCTAGGGCAACTCTCGTGTTTAGTGCCGGCTCTCCGGGCGGCCGGCCAACATGGAGCTCGCGCCGTCGGTGATGGCACGCTCGGCGATGACCGACTGATAGACCTCCTCGTACCCGGCGGCCATGGCGCCGGCGGAAAACCGCTGTCGCACGTGCTCGCGGCAATCCGCCCGGTCCAGCTCACCCACCCGGGGCAGCAGCTCGGCCAGCTCTTCGGGATCGTCCCGAACCCAGCCGGTAATGCCGTCTAGCACCACCTCTGGCACGGCCCCGCGGCGCAGTCCCAGCACCGGGGTTCCACACGACATAGCCTCGATCATCACCATGCCGAACGGCTCGGCCCATCGCACCGAGTGGATCAGGCAGCCCGCATTGCGCACCAGCTCCACCACGCTGCGCCGATCGGCGTTGAGTACCAACTTGACGTCCGGTCCCAACATTGGCTTGATGGTGTTTTCCAGGTATTCATGCTCGTCTTCCTCGTTGACCTTTCCGACGAGCACCAGCGGTACACTGGCCTTCCGGCACATCTCAATGGCGATGTCCGGTCCCTTTTCGGGATTGAACCGGGCCAGCCACAGTGCGTAGCCGCCTTTTTCAGGGTTAAAAGTGAACTGTTGTAGCGGAACCCCGTTGTGGACGGTGCCTGCCCAGTTGAGATCGGGCCGAGGTACCCGTTGATTGTCCGAGACCGCCACCAGCCGAATGGTGTCCCCAAGTGCTTTATAGTAAGGCGCCGCTTCCGCAATGGGGCGGTGGACGGTGACTATGGTGGGCGGGGTGCGCAGTCCTGCCGAGAGCGGTCCGGCGTTGGTGTGGTCGTGGACGATGTCGAAGTTCTGGCTCTCGATGAACTCATTGGCGCGGGCTATGTGCGTGACCTCCGGAGTGGTCTTGCTCATTTCCGCGAATTGCGGTGTGTCATTTGTTGCATAGAAGTGGCCGGTAGTTCCGTTTTTACCGACTCCAATCAACGTCACGTTATGCCCGCGACGCACCAAGCCGTCTACGAGAGTTCCGCAGACTACCTCTACTCCGCCATATCCAGGTGGCGGAATTTCATACCAGGGCGGCGCGATAACCGCAATCTTTAGTGGGCCTTCCATTGGTGTCGAAGAAGCCGATGCCGTTAGCAGAGATGGTAACTGGTCCGGTAAATCTTCCGGTATAACAGGCAATTCCGCTTTCAGATTTTCGGGATCATTTCCCTCGGCCATCAGATCGCGCATTATGCATACCTCTCACTATTTCGGCAGGCAGTCCGGAGATATCTCCCGACTTGCCACGCGCTGTTATATTTACCCGGTTTGATCCGAGTAAAACCCCGTCGAGATTGATCGCATCAATCTCAGCAGGGATGGCAGGTGAAATGTTGACCACACCCGCCGGAATGTTCGGGTTGAAGGATAGCATAGCTCTGACCAGCAGTAAGGGAGAGGCGGCAGCCCAGGCCTGCGGGGAGCAGGCGCTGGGATAGCTAATCGGAATCGCATACTCATCCCGTGAGAATCCGCAAAAGAGTTCCGGAAGGCGGCCTTGTAGCTGGTGAGCGACGTCTAGCA
>DATATO010000161.1:0-13256 GCA_036268755.1 Mycobacteriales bacterium
ATCCAGGCCTCAATCCGCTCCGTGGGCAGCGGTCGGGAGAAAAGGAAGCCCTGTGCGATATCGCAACCCATTTCCTCCAACAGCGCCAGGGTCATCTCGCTTTCCACACCCTCGGCAACCACGGCCATGCCCAGGTGCCGCCCGAGGTCCACGATCGCCCGCACGATCCCCAGGTCGCCCGAGTCGGTGGCCATGCCCAACACAAAGGACTTATCGATCTTGACCTCGTGGACCGGTAGTCGCCGCAGATAGGACAGGGAGGAGTAGCCGGTACCGAAGTCGTCGACCGACAGTCGCACCCCGAGCGCGAAGAGCTTGCGCAGGGTCGGGATCGGGCGATGCGCGTCGCCGACCATCGCACTTTCTACAATCTCCAGCGTGAGCCGCTGCGGCGGCACGCCGCTCTCCCGCAGCATCTGATCGAGTTCGTCGGCGAAGTCCGGGTCGGCCAGGCTCCGGGCCGAGAGATTCACGGAGACTCCGATGTCGGTACCGGCGTCGGCCCAAGCCTTGCACTGCGCCAGAGAGGTCCGCAACACCAGTCTGGTGAGGGCGCCCACCAGCCCGGTGTGCTCGGCGACTGGAATGAAGTCGTCCGGCGGCACCAGGCCGTGCTCGGGGTGATCCCAGCGGACCAGACACTCCATGCCGACCAGTTCTCGGTCCGACAGCGCAACCTTGGGCTGGTAGAACACCGCCAGTGCGTTGTCGTCGATGGCCCGACGCAGTTCGGAAACCAGTCCAAGGCGCTGCAGGCTGCGCGACTCCATGGCGGGCCGATAGATCTGAATCGAACGCGGGTTACTCTTCGCCGCATAGGTGGCCACGTCGGCCCGCTGCAGCAATGCCGGCGCATTGTCGCCGTGCTCGGGATAGATCGAGATGCCCACCGCGGCGCCGACATCCAACGTGAACTTGTCGAGTTTGAGCGGCTCGACCAGGCCATGCTGCAGGGCCGCGGCGCGAGCCTGCGTGTCCTCGACGCTTTGCGCGCGTACCAGCACGGCGAATTCGTCGCCGCCCAATCGGGCGACCAGCGCCCCGTCTGGGGATTCCGACTCCAGCCGGCGTCCCACCTCAACCAGCAGGCGGTCGCCTGCCTCGTGTCCCAGCGTCTCGTTGACGTCCCGCAGCGAGTCGACGTCGAACTCGATGATGGCGACGACCTCACCTGGCGCCAGTTGCACTCCGATCGCAGCCTCCACCGCGGTGGCAAACCTGCGCCGATTCGCGAGTCCGGTCAACGCGTCGTGCTCAGCGTCGTGCCGGAGCCGGTCCACTAGCCGGGAATTTTCCACGGCGACGGCCGCGTGCGCGGCCAGCGTCTCAGCCAGTTGTACATCGTCCGCGCCGAAGGTCGCGAGATCCCCGAGCCGTTCCTCGGCCTCCAGGCAGCCCACGACGGCCGAGCCCGAACGCAACGGCACGGC
Organism: Mycobacteriales bacterium; assembly: GCA_036268755.1. GTDB lineage: Bacteria > Actinomycetota > Actinomycetes > Mycobacteriales > QHCE01 > DATATO01. Next base: position 1,431 of record DATATO010000161.1, read on the forward strand.
GATGATGTCCTTCACGCCGCGCTGTCGCAGCGCGTCCCGCAGCGCGGTATCGGTGGTGGGGTACTTACTGGAAATGACCACCGTCGCACCGGACTCAATGACCCGCGAGCGGATGGCGTCCGGCGCGGTGTGGGGATCGTCGACCAGGCCGGGGATGCCCTCCTTCGCGGCCAGCCGCAGCTCGGGGTATCGGCCCTGCTCCGGAAGCCACAGGATGGCTCGATCGGCATCGAGTAGCTCACGCGCGCGGATCAGCAGAGCGTCCGCAAGCCCGCCATCGTGGCGAGCGGTGCTCACCGCCTTGGTGAAGTCGTACAGGTGATTGAGCGTCTTGTGCTGCCTGACCACCCGGCTGTAGGCGCCATAGCCGAACAACAGAACGACGAAGATCACCGCCAGCAGTGCAACCGCACCATGGTTAGTGTCAAAAGCCAGAGCCATGACGAGACCGGTCGACGTATTGAGCACGGCGGCGCCGAGATAGGTGACGCCGTAGCGGACCAACTCGACCCCGCGCAGCGGCTCCTGCACCAGGGAAATGGCCGTACCGATCACCACGCTGGTGAGGCCGTTGGTGAGTAGCACCGCGGCCAGCACCACTATCCACGTCTTGGCCTGACTGGGGTCCCGGGCGTCGACGTAACGGAATAGGAACGACACTAGCGCCACGTCGAGCGCGTGCACGGCAAAGTTAGTGAGCTGCTTGATCGGCTCGCTGCGCGTCTTGGCATAGGCCCATGCCTGCCCCGGAATTTCGCGCAGGAACAAAAAGAGCAGCGGCGGCAACCAAAACAGCGAAAGCACCAGCGAGATCTCGCCGAGATTGAAGCTCGAGGTCTGACGCCGGATGACGAATCGCAGGTTGACCTGGTCGCAAATGATCGCGACCATCCCGATCAGGGCGACGGCTGGCCAGTGAATATGCCGATAGTCATCGAGGTTGAAGGTCAAAGCGAATAACACTGCGGAGGCGGCGATGCAGAGCGCTGCGATGACGTAGATGATCCGTTTGGCGGTGGGCAACGAGACCCAGCGTTCGGACGTAATCTGCTCCACCGACGTAATGCCCCCTTGGTAATGCCCCTTGGCAATGCCTCTTCGGTTCATTGTCCCTTTAATTCATTATTCCCACGTGAACCGCCAAGGTTACGCCGAAACGATGGCGCCGCAGAAGAAGCCAACCAAATAGGGTCTTTTCACCGACATTACGCCATAAAATAGAGCTGCCGCGCTCCGTAATCGCCCAGCGCGGCAGAAATACTGAAAATATGCTTTTGTTTAGCGACTGTTGCCGTACACGCAGGTCAGCTACTACTGCCAACTGAAGCCGCTACTTAAGGCATAGCTGGCGGTGAGACCGAACATCTCATCTTCTCCTAACAGCCGCTGTCACGTGTACGGCGCCTCGGCCGTTTCGTGGCTCATTTCGTTTGATAGCTAGATCGTGACACGCGATTTCGCCATGGTCCCGGGATTACGGCAGGTCCAGTGAAATCTCGACCGTTTGGATGAGGCCTGCTAATCCGGAAAGTGGGATGCGGGTCTCCTACTGCACGCATTCGATGGACTCGATAGTCGGAAGCGGAGAATTCTGGTAATGGCCGCGGCCGCGGTTGGAGTTGGTAACGTTCGAGCGGAAGGAGCCGCACATGACTGACGCCCAGCGAGACGCCCGCGGGAACACGCCCCCCGTAGACACGACCAGGGCAGTGCTGTGGCCGGACACCGACGTCATCAGCGCGACCGCGGCGGTGGCACGGTCGGCGCCGCTGATCCACTGCATCACCAACGTCGTCGCCGCAACGTTTAGCGCCAACGCGTTGTTGGCCGTCGGGGCGTCTCCCGCCATGGTCGAGAACCAGGCCGAGTCCGCGGAGTTCGTCCCGATGTCGGATGCGCTGCTGGTGAATCTGGGAACGATGTCGGCCGAACGCGTCGAGGCCGTGCGCTCGGCGACCGACGCGGCACAAAGCTCGGGAACTCCCTGGGTGCTCGATCCGGTCGCGGTGGGCGTGCTGGCCGAACGGACGCGGCTAGCCGCGGACCTGGTGGCGAAGCAGCCGACCGTGATCCGCGGGAACGCGTCAGAGATCATAAGCCTCGCCGGGGCTGCCGCGGGAGGGCGAGGTGTGGACTCCACCCTCGGCTCGGAGGCTGCGATCGAGTCGGCGATCGAATTGGCCCGCACTAGCGGAAGCGTCGTGGCGGTCAGCGGGGTCACTGACTACGTCACCGACGGTAAGGAGACGCTCGCCGTGCCGGGCGGCGACCCGCTACTTGCCCGGATTACCGCCAGCGGCTGCGTACTTGGGGCACTGATCGCTGCCTTCGGCGCCGGCGGGACCAATCCGCTCGTGGCGGCAGCGAGCGCCTCCGCGCTCATGGCGGCGGCCGGAGAACGCGCCGCCAAACGAGCGGCGGGTCCCGGCTCCTTCGTCGCCCATCTCCTTGACGACCTATTCGCGCTCAGTAATCACTCCCAAGGTGCCGTCAGATGACAAAAAACCTCGATCTAGGTCTGTATCTCGTCACCGATACCGGAATGTGCGGCGAACGTGGCGTGGTCGACACCGTGCGCGCCGCGGTGGACGGCGGTGTCACGGTGGTGCAGCTTCGTGACCACGGCGCCACGGCACATCGGTTGTACGAGATGACCCGGGAGCTGCTGGATGCGCTCCACGGAACCGGTGTGCCGCTGATCGTCAACGATCGCATCGACGTGGCGCTGGCGGCCGGGGCGGCAGGCGTGCACCTTGGACAGGGGGATCTCCCCGTCGAGCAGGCCCGGCGGCTGGCCGGCCCAGAGTTCCTCATCGGGCGGTCGACCAATCGGATCGATCAGATCCAGGCCGTCAACGCGCTGCCCGCAGGAACCGTGGACTACATCGGGATAGGACCGGTGTTCTTCACCCAGACGAAGCCGCACGCCGCGTCTCCCGTAGGGGCGGCGGGCGTAGCCGAGCGGGTCCCGATCAGCCGGGTGCCGGCCGTCGCGATCGGCGGAATCGGTCGGGAGAATGCAGCGGAAGTCCGCGCCACGGGGGTTGGCGGCGTTGCGGTCGTCTCCGCGATCTGCGCAGCGGACGACCCCAGAGCCGCCGCAGCGGCCCTACGCTAGAGCCGCAGGTGGGGAGAAAATCATGCCTATCCCGAATATCCTGTCGATCGCAGGGACCGACCCCAGTGGAGGTGCCGGGATTGCGGCGGACCTGAAGACTTTCTCGGCGCTTGGCGGCTACGGCATGGCCGTGATCACCGCACTCGTAGCCCAGACGACCACGGGCGTGGTCGAGGTACGGGAGGTAGACGCCGACTTCGTCGTGAAGCAGCTGATCACTCTGCTCGACGACGTTCGAGTCGACGCGGTCAAGGTCGGCATGTTGGCCAATGCCCCGATCATCGAGGCAGTCGCCGAAATGTTAGGGCGCTATGACACCGGCTATCTAGTGCTCGACCCGGTTATGGTGGCCAAGAGCGGCGACCGGCTGCTCGCCGCCCCCGCGGTGGCGGCGCTGCGGGAGCGGCTGATGCCCCGCGCCGATCTGGTCACGCCGAACCTCAGCGAGGCGGCCGACTTGTTGGGCGAGCCCGAGGCGGCTGACGAGGCCACCATGGTGGATCAGGCACGTAGGTTACTGAAGCATGGCGCCCGGCGGGTACTGCTGAAGGGTGGGCATATGGCGGGCTCGCGCAGCCGAGACCTGCTGGTGGATGAGAATGCCGAGCGTTGGTTCGACGCGCCCCGCATCGACACCCCGAACACGCACGGGACCGGTTGCACACTGTCCTCGGCAATCGCCACGCTTCGCCCGCAGCGGGAGAGCTGGTCCGACGCCGTGACGGATGCCAAGTCTTATCTCACCGAGGCACTGCGAACTAGCGATCGACTAACCGTCGGCCACGGCCATGGGCCCGTGCATCACCTCCATCGTTGGACATAAAACAGCCGCCCACTACGGCATTGGGTGACTAAACGCCGGTAGCGTTTAGTCACCCAATGCCGAGCCAGGGAACAGGTCCGTCTACAGCCAGGCTGCCACTCCCCCGTGGCTGGAGCAGGTTCCCCTACGGCTTTGGCTAGAGCTGTAGGTCCCGTCCTTGCATTTGGCCGTGGCCCCCGCAGGAGCGGACGCCGCCTTAATCGGCCGCGGCACGCAGCTCCCCTTGGAATTGACGTAATGGGTCTTGGTGTCACAGGCCGAGGGATGAGTTTGGGGCTTTGCCTTGGAACCGCTCGACGCAGGCGGGGCTGCGGCGTGCGTCGAAGCCGGGGCCTTAACCGTCGGCGCGGAAGGAGACGAAACGACGACGGGGGAAGGCGAGAGCGTGGGGGTAACCGTGGCGGCCGGCGTGGTGGGGCTCGGAGAGCCGTCGGATCCGGTAACACCGGAGGCGTCGCCACAGCCGGACAACAGCGCGGCGCACAGCAGTACGCCGCCAATAACCTGTGCAAGGAGCCGCGCGCGATGGCGACCTTCGGTAGGGCGATAGCCGGCCAGTTTCAATCGAGTCTCCTGTCGTCAATTGGACAAACAGTGATCGCGATCACTTCTGCTTTCGTTACTTATCGCCCCAACAACGGCATTGTGTGACTAAACGCCGGGGCGTTTAGGTCACGCAATGCCGAAAGTGCTGGCTACAGCACAGGGCTCTTCCGGTCGGCTGGAGCTAGGCTCGGGCCATGACCATCGCGCTAGCTCACATCACCTTCGATTGTGCCGATCCGCAGCACGTCGCCGCCTTCTGGTCGCAGGTGCTGGAACGTCCGGTGGACGAGGGTGCCAGCGAATTCTTCGCCTCCATCGACGACCACGTCGCCGGCGCCCCCTCGTGGTTCTTCATCAAGGTTCCAGAACCGAAACGCACCAAGAACCGCTTGCACTTGGACCTCACTGCCGTTGACAGGGCCGCCGAGGTTGAACGACTCGTCTCGCTGGGTGCGGCGCGGCACTCCGATCATGACGAGTGGGGTGCGGTGTGGACCGTGCTCACCGACCCCGAGGGCAACGAGTTCTGCGTCGGACAGCAGCAGTGAGCGCTCCGGCGCTACGGATGGGCAGCCCCGCGGGGCGATGGGTCGTCGCGGCTACTGTCCTGGGGTCAGGCATGGCGATGCTGGACGGCACCGTGGTGAATGTGGCGCTGCGCGCGATCGGTAAGGAGTTCGATGCCAGCTTCGCGGCGCTGCAATGGACCGTGAACGGTTACACCCTGACGCTAGCCTCGCTGATCCTGATCGGCGGATCATTCGGGGATCGGTTCGGCCGGCGCCGCATCTTTCTCATCGGCGTGCTGTGGTTTGCCGTCGCGTCATTGCTGTGCGGGGCGGCACCCAACGTCGGAGTACTCATCGCGGCGCGGGCCCTGCAGGGCATCGGCGGGGCGCTGCTGACACCGGGCAGCCTGGCGATCATCTCCGCCTCGTTCGCCAAGTCCGATCGTCCGGCCGCAGTCGGTGCGTGGTCCGGCCTGGGCGGTATTGCCGCCGCCGCAGGCCCGCTGGTGGGCGGTTGGCTGCTGGAGTTGAACTGGCGGTGGGTGTTCTTCGTCAACGCGCCCGTGGCCTTGGCGGTGCTGTTGATCACCGTCAGGCATGTGCCGGAGTCCCGCGACGAACAGGCGGACGGCCGCGTCGACATAGTCGGTGCGGTGTTGACCGTGATTGGGCTGGCGGGGCTCACCTACTCGCTCACCTCCGCCGGCGACGCGGGGATGACGGCATCGGTGCTGGCCAGCGGGGTCGCGGGGATCGCGGCACTGGCGGCCTTCATGGTGGCGCAGCAACGCTCCCGGCGCCCGCTGGCGCCGCCGGCGATGTTCCGGAACGTACAGTTCAGTGCGTCGAACGCCGCCACCTTTCTCATGTACGGCGGCCTAAGCGCCATGATGGTGCTGTTGGTGCTGCAGCTCCAGGTCGTGGCGGGGTTCTCGCCGATTCTGGCCGGCAGCTCGCTGCTGCCCGTCACCCTGCTGATGTTGGCGCTGTCGGCGCGGGTGGGAGCCCTCTCGCAGCGGATCGGCCCTCGTTGGCTCATGACGGTGGGGCCGATGTTGTGCGGCTCCGGGGTGCTGTTGCTGTTGCGGGTCGGTGGCAACGCCCACTACATATCGGACGTGCTGCCGGCCGTCGTGATTTTTGGGCTGGGGTTGTCGCTCACCGTCGCCCCACTAACCTCGACCGTGCTGGCCGCCGCCGAGGATCGCCATGCCGGGGTGGCGTCCGGCGTCAACAACGCGATCGCGCGCGCCGCGGGCCTGCTAGCGATTGCCGTGGTGCCCACCGCGGCGGGCATCTCCGGCGCGGATTACGCCAACTCGGCGGCATTCAATTCCGGCTTCGACACCGCGATGGTCATCTGTGCGGGTCTTTTCTTCGCCACGGGCCTGCTCTCGCTTGGTCTGATCCGCAATGGCGTAAGAACGGCGTCCGTATCCGCGCCCGAAACGGACATCCACGTCGAACAATGCACGCATTGTGGGATCAACGCGCCGCAGCTCCACCCCGCCGAGTGCTCGGCACAGGAGTCGGTTTCTTCAGACGCCTGAACGGATACGTCCAGCCGCGCGCCGCTTGGTGGCGGAGCTAATGTTGACGGCATGATCGATACCACCCGGCTCGCACCCGGAGATCCAGCCCCAGACTTCGAGCTGCCCGACGACACTGGAAACCGCGTCAAGCTCAGCGACTTTCGCGGCCGTACGGTCGTGTTATATGCCTACCCCGCGGCTATGACGCCCGGTTGCACCAAGCAGGCCTGTGACTTTCGGGACTCGTTGGATTCGCTGAACGCGGCCGAATATCAGGTCATCGGGATTTCGCCGGACGGCCCGGAGAAGTTAGCGAAATTTCGTGAGGCCGAGAGCTTGACTTTCCCGTTGGTCAGCGACTCCGACATGTCAACGCTGCAGGCATATGGCGCATACGGCGAGAAGAACAGCTACGGACGCACCCTCGTCGGCGTGATCCGCTCCACGTTCATCATCGATCCAGCGGGCACAGTCACCCACGCAATGTATAACGTGAAGGCCACCGGCCACGTGGCGAAGCTACGCAAAGACCTGGGCGTCTAACCGATCAAGGCGTTAAGACAGGGCACCGCGGGCCGTTCGCCTTAGCGAGGCGTTCGTCCAAGGTGACCAGAGGTAAGCCCAATAGCTCTGCCAGAGCAACATACGACGCGTCATATGCCGTGACCGTACCGCGAAGCTCCCACGTTCTCGCGGCCACAGCCGAATATGGCCACAGATCGATGGACAAATCCAGCAAATCTTGATGCGCAAGGGCAGCGGACGTTTCGTCGATCATGCCCGCCAGGCTCTGTCTACGCAGCACGTTAGCTACCTCGAACGGTGCAAGTTGCGGGGCGACAAGTCGAATACCGCGAATCGCCGATTCAACCCATTGCCCCCTTTGCCCGGCATCCACCAACATCGCTACTAAGGCCGACGAATCAATAACTACGGCTCTAGCATTAGTCGCCGTCATCGCCGATCGGCGTCCCGCGCCGCGAGAATAGAATCCGCGTCTATCTGGCTCCCGGAAGCGACTGCCCTTAGTCGAGCACGAGAGATGACGTCGTCAGGGCTGGGAACGGCGGTCAACTCGGAGAGTTGCAGCAGCAAAAACTCCTGTAAGGATCTACCGGATCTGGCTGCCCTGGCAGCTAACTCGTCCCTTACAGCTTCGGGCACATTCCGAACTGTCAAAGCTACACTCATGCATGCATAATATCTCGCTAGACGCTATTGTGCATGCATAGGGTTACATGTGACTACCCACCCGCGAAGGGCGGCAACACGTCGACCGTCTGGCCGGGTGAGAGCAGCCGGTTGCGATCGGGCACGGCAATCCCATCGACGAGGAAGCTGCAGCGCGCCAGCACCGCCGCAAGCTCTGCGGGACGACCCGCGCCGACGTCGCCGAGTTGATCGAGCAGCGTCGACAGCGGCAGCGACTCCGACACAGGCCAGGTCTCCTGTTCGACGCCGGCCGCGTGACGGGCACCGGCGAAGTAACGAATCGTCACAGTCATAGGCAAGTGCCTTCCCAACTCATTAGGACAAACTTCCACTGAATTTCGGCATTTTGTGAGGAAAATCGCCGATGTTTCCTCACAAAATGCCGAAAGATCCCCGCGTGCTTATCCTGAAGATCCCTATGTATGCATCTCGTAATTGACCTAGCCGCCAATGGCGCTCATCGGGCGGACCGGCTGCCGGAACCCCGGCACATCCATACCGTGTCCGGCCGCCTTGGCCCACATCTCCTCGCGCCACAGCCGAGCAAGTTCGGCGTCGGAAGCTCCGGAGCGCAGCGGGCCGCGCAGGTCGGTCTCGGAGTCGCCGAACAGACAGTTGCGAACCTGCCCGTCGGCGGTCAACCTGGTGCGACGACAGTCCGCGCAGAACGGCTCGGTCACGGAGCCGATGATTCCCACCGTCGCCGGGCCGCCGTCCACCAGCCACCGCTGCGCAGGCGCGCCGTTGCGGGGACGATCGTCGAGCGTGAGGCGAAACCGTGCGGACAGCAGCCGACGAATCTCGGCAGCCGTCACCATGTCCACGCGATCCCAGCCGTGCTGCGCGTCCAATGGCATTTGCTCGATGAAGCGCAGCTCATGACCGTGTACAAGCGCCCATTCCAGCAGGTCCGGGGCCTGGGTTTCATTGACCCCGCGCAACAGCACGGCGTTGAGCTTGACCGGCCCGAGCCCGACCTCCGCAGCGGCGGCGATGCCCTCCAGCGTCTGCGGCAGAAAGTCACGTCGCGTCATGGCCGCAAAGGTGGGAGCGTCGATGGTGTCCAGTGAAACGTTGAGTCGGTCAAGGCCTGCTACGGCGAGCGCGGCGGCGCGAGCCCGCAGTCCGATCGCGTTGGTGGTGATCGCGAGCTCGGGACGGGGCGTCAGCCGCGCACAACCGGCCACGATGTCCACCACATCCCGCCGCAGCAGCGGCTCTCCCCCGGTGAATCTCACCTGGTCCACGCCCAATCGGGTCACCGCGATTGAGATCAGCCGCAGCAGCTCCTCTGCCGTTAGCCGGTCTTCACGCGGCAACCAGTCGAGCCCGTCGGGGGGCATGCAGTAACCGCAGCGCAGGTTGCAGCGATCGGTCAGTGACACCCGTAGGTCCGTCGCGATCCTGCCGTATTTGTCGATCAACCGCGGCGAATCGGGGCGGGGCGACGCGAGGGCACCGCGGCGGGGAGAGGGAAGGCCTAGCGAGACCGGCATGACAGCCACGATACGGGCAGGAAACCGAGCTATCGACCTTTACTAATCAGAACGAAAGTAGCCCGACTAATAGAGCCTTCATGATTGCAATATGGGCTACTTTCGGGCTGACTTAGTAACAATCGGCTCAGTAAGCCTCGCCAACTGCCGATCGTGCCAGCGAGACACTACGACGACCGAGACGATCGCACCGATCAGCGCACAGAACATGTCCCACTGCGTATCCCATCGATCGCCCTGGATGGCGAGGAAATCGTCGGCGGCCGAACCGCCCAGGACCGAGCCCCACCATTCAAGCAGCTCAAAGAACGCGCTGAAGGCCAGGCAGGCGCAGACCGTCAGCGGCGCAAGCCATCGACTTGGCCGCAGCGGGGAGCGACGCACCAGTATCTCTCGAACCAACACGGCGGGCACGAACCCCTGAAACAGGTGGCCGATGCGGTCGTACGGATTCCGGCTGAGGTTGAGCGCGTCCTGAATCCAGTTACCGATCGGAACCCACGCATAGGTGTAGTGACCATCGAAGGTCAGCACCACGGCATGTAGGGCCAGCAGGCAACAGAGCAGGGTGGTCAGCGGAAATCGGCGCCAGGTAAGGAGCACGACCGGCACGCCAATCATGATCTAGAAGGTTTCCAGCACCCAGGTGAGGCGGCCTCGCGGTGCAACACCGGAGAGTGGCGGCGAGCGCATCGGATGCCAATCGTGGACCCGTCGAATTGGGTCTCGACGGTATACAGTCGCTACCGTGCGGCTCACTAAATACACTCACGCCTGTGTCCGGCTGGAGCAGGACGGCAATGTCCTCGTCATAGATCCCGGCGCCTGGAGCGAGGCCGAGGCTCTGACCGGGGCGCAGGCCATATTGCTCACCCACGAGCACATCGACCACATGCACACTGAGCGGGTACGGGAAGCGGCTGCCGCGGGCGTTCCGGTGTATTGCCACCCCGACCTGGCCGAGGCCCTTCCCGGCACGCCGATCACAGCGGTAAGGTCGGGCGAGCGGTTCGTCGCGGCCGGGTTTTCCGTGGTCGCTGTCGGGGGCGCACACGCCTACATTCACGGCACCACGCCGTCGATCGCCAACCTCGGCTTCATCGTCGACGACAACGTCTACCACCCCGGCGATGCGTTTCACGTTCCGGACATACCCGTCCCGACGCTGCTGCTGCCCATCGGCGGGTCTTGGCTCAAGCTCGGTGAGGCGATCGATTTCCTCACCGCCGTGAACCCTACCCGCACCTTCCCGATTCACGACGGGCTGTTCAACGAGCGAGGCCTCATAGGGGTTGATCGTTGGCTCGGCCAACAAAGCGCCGGCTACTCGCGACTGGCGGTGGGTGAGAGCGTCGAGGTCTAGTCGGCGCTAGCCGAGGCGGCCCGGGAAACGGACCCGATCGAACGGCCACGAGTCATCGAGCCACGAGCGCACAGCAGCGAACAACTCGGCGTCCAGGCCGGTCTCCACTTCGCCGGCACGTACCCACGTATAGGCGTCGACCTGCGCATCGGCCGCCCCAGGATAGAAGTACACACAGCCCAGGCAGCGCGTCTCATCGAGCGACATGACCGTGTAGGCGAACGCGGTCCGCCGCTGAAACTCCTTCTGGTGCCACCCCAGATCGATGAGGTCCTGCTCCAGCGTGAGATCGGGCGACGGCCAGTTGGACCGTTCACCGAATACCCCCTGCAGATGATCAACGCTGCTCATCACGGCGTCATAGTCCTTGACCACATCGTTGACCGTCAGCATGCGGAGCCGGAAACGTCCGTGTTCGAGTCCCGCAGGAACGTCGAAGTCGGCCGAGACCAGGGGTGATGTCATACGGCCATCGTGTCAGCTAGCGACTACCGTGGCAATCGTGCAACCCTCATCTAGGACCGAACCCGAGCTCGCGTCGAGCTACGGGCTCACGCCGTCGGACTTCGACCGGTATGCCCGACAGCTCGCGGTGCCGGAACTGGGGGTGCTAGGTCAGCGACGGCTCAAGGCGGCCCGAGTGGCGGTCGTAGGCGCGGGCGGTCTGGGCAGCCCGGCGTTGAGCTACCTGGCGGCCGCGGGCGTCGGGACCCTGACAGTCATCGACGCCGACACCGTCGCCGAGTCCAACCTGCACCGGCAGCCGTTGCACGGCCAACCCGATCTCGATTGCCTCAAGGTGGACAGCGCGGCAACCGCACTTAAGCGACTCAACCCGGAGGTACGGATTGAGCGTCGCCCGATCCGACTCATCGGAGACAACGCGTTAGAGCTGCTCGCCGGCCACGACGCCATCGTCGACGGCAGCGACAACTTCGACACCCATTACTGCCTGGATGACGCTGCGGCGGAGCTGGGTATTCCCTGTGTGTGGGGGTCCGTACTGGGCTGGCAGGGTCAGACCGGCGTCAGCTGGGCGAAACACGGACCGCGGTATCGGGACCTCTATCCCCTCCCACCCGACGAACACGAAACGCTTTCCTGCGCAGGGGGCGGAGTAATCGGAACCGTGTGCGGTGTCATCGGGTCGATCATGGCCACCCAGGTCGTGAAGCTGCTCGCCGGGATAGGGAGTCCGCAGTTCGGTACTGTGCTGTTCTTCGACGG
>DATATO010000162.1:0-3177 GCA_036268755.1 Mycobacteriales bacterium
CCACGATGGTGGCCCCGATGATCAGCAGCGACACCAGCATCGCGGTGCGCATCTCGGTGAACACCAACCCGAGCAGGAGCGCCGTTGCTGTGACGAACACAACCGGCGGTTTCCAACCCATCCGGCGACGCAGAATCATCAGGATTGCCACGCAAACGCAGAGGTAGTTGGAGAGGATGTTGTTTCCCCAGCCCGGCAGTGCGGGGCGCCGATCCACCACGAGCGGGTAACCGAGCAGCGAGTACTGATTCTGTCCCGGTGCGGCCAGGTGCGCGAGCAACAGGGCGCCGACCGCCGCCAACGCCAGCAACACCCCTGTCACCACGAAGGTCCTGGCGAGGTCCCGCAGCGTGGCCTCCCAGCTGCGCCACCGCAGCCACATCGCAATCAGACCCGCGACGGCGATGCCCCGCAACGGCATGGTCGCGCCTTGTATCACCGCCGGAATTGACTGGCCCGCGCCAAACCATGCCCCGATGACAACCGGATATACGGCTAGCAGCGCCAGACCGGCGCACCACCAGCGCAGCCAGCGGTGGTCAGGGGCTGTTGCGTCAGCGTTGGAATCGGACCCGGCCCGGCCCCGGACGGCCAGAATCGCCAGCGCGGCGAGCAACACCAGATCGGCGACGAAGAACATGTCCCGCGGTCGGAGCGCATAGTCGGTGACGGGGAAGATGAACACCTGCGGCAACAGGTTGTCGGCCGGAGCGGGACCGATCAGGTAGGCGACCAGCACGACGACCGGCAGGTTTCCACGGCTCACCATCCATACGCCGACCAGTAGCAGCGTGTAAGGCAGCACCGATGCCGCAACGCCCGTGTCACCCTTGACCAGGGCAACGGCGGAGGCCGCCGCCGTGATGACGCCGACGATGATCGCCGCCAGCGCCGCCCTGCGCAGTGCGGCGCGGGAGGGCGCCATGGTCTCCCGCGGGGGGGCTTGATCCGTTTCCGAGGGCACGCGGCACCTTAACAATTCGGTCGCGGGTCGCTCGCAGTGGAGTTACCGCTCGACGGAGGCGGGCAGCAGATCAGGCTAACCCGTGCTTCTTGAAACTCTCCTAGGCGTCGGCGGAGCCGAACGGCTAGCGTTGTATCAACTGAATGACCGCCGCCGCAACTGCGCTGCCGGCTACGGCCGTACGCAACAGCCAGTCCGGCATGCGACGCGCCGTATGAGCTCCCACATAACCGCCAATCACGCTTGAGGTAGCCAACGCGAGCACTGCGTTCCAGTCCACCGGTCCAAAGATGGCAAAGAAGATCGTCGCAGCCAGATTGGCGGCAAGGACCACCAGCACCTTCAGTGCATTCGCGCGTTGCACTCCGCCGCGGAGCAACAGGCCGTAGGCGGCCACCAACATCGGGCCGACTCCGGCCCCAAAGTATCCGCCGTAGATAGAGAAGGCAAAGGTGATGGCGAGTGCGGGGGCCGTCCGTCCCTTCGGCTCTCCGCCCCGAAAAACTCGACGGACGACCCATGGGCCGGCCAGTACGAGCACGGCGGCGCAGACGAGGAGCCAGGGAACGACTACCTCAAACGCTCGCCCTCCCAGAAGTAACAACAGGCCGCCGCCGACGGCGCCTCCCAGCCCGCCGGCGAGAACCAGTAATACAGCTTTACGGCCCTCGTTCTTTAGCTCCGCTCGATATCCGAGGCTTCCACCGATCGTCGTCGGCATCACTATTCCAACCGTATTGGTCACATTTGCGACCAACGGCGGGTAGCCGAGCGCCAAAAGGATGGGGAAGGAAAGGAGCGACGGCGACCCAGCGGTAGAGGCGATGACACCGCCCACGAACCCCAGACCGACGAGTAACAACACAGTATTCATCGCTTGCCTTGCTGTCGACGGTCGAACCGGGTGCCTAGCTTGTCTTCATCGCAATTCACTGAGCCGGAAACATGATGCCAGAAACCCAGGTAGGCTCCATACGGCTCACCGTTAGTCAGATCACCGATCCTTATGCCGTAGCATCAACTGCCATGCGCAGGGGTGTAGACACCGCGACGCGCCGATGGTTGATTCCCGTTCGGTCGCTGTGGCAGCGCCGGTCGGCACGGGGCTGGGCGCTGTTGCTTGCCGTGACGGTCGTGGGTACGGCGAGCGGCGCCGGGGCGGGCTGGTGGGCGACCGGCCGTGTCGCGCAGGAATACACCGCCAGCGCCGTGTACTCGGTCGATCACATCGCGCCGGACATGGCCTTCCTGAGTTTCAGCAAGCCGATCGAGGCGGAACAGGCCGCAAAGGTGCTCAACCGCGGCCTGTCGGCCCGGCTCGCGGCGGCAACGGCCGGGCCCCACGCCCGTTACGACGCGACCTGGGTCGTAGGCCCGGCGCCTGATCAGGTCTCGTTCCGGGTGCGTTCACAGGATGCAGCGCTCACGCATCGCATCGCCGTCGGCGTCTTCCATGTCTCCGGGCCGAGCGGCAGACAGTTACTACGGCCGGAGCAGCCTAGGCCGGGGATCGCCGCGGAGAAAACTACGGAACCCATGGCTCGATACCACCTCGGAAAGTCACCGATTATGGGCGCGGCCGCGATCGGAGCCTTCGTCTCAGTCGGAATGTTTCTGCTGTTCGCGATGGGGAACTTGCGTCCGATCGCGGCTCGGCAAGAGGCTCCGGCCGAATAGATCACGTCGTGGTTGCTACTGGAGAGTTTCGATACTGCTGAGCTTTGCCCGGCGGCATCAGCGATAATTACGGCATGTCTGATTACGCCGTGAGTTCAACTATCAATGATCCGACCGGCGGTAGGCTCCCCCGCAAGGAACGCCGGGCCCAGCTTTTGGCCGCGGCCCGCAAGGTTTTCGTGGCCTCCGGATACCACGCTGCGGCGATGGACGACATAGCCGAGCAGGCAGGCGTCTCCAAGCCGGTGTTGTATCAACACTTTCCGGGAAAGCTCGAGCTATATCTCGCCCTGCTCGCCGAGCAGGCGGACGAGCTGGTGGCGCGAGTTCGTGCCGCCATGAACTCCACCACCGATAACCGGCGGCGCGTCTACAACGCATTAGCGGCCTATTTCGACTATGTGGACGCCGACGGCGAGGCATTCCGGCTCATCTTCGAGTCCGACCTGCGGAACCAGCCGGAAGTGGCCAAGCAGATGGAGCAGACCGCCCGCACCTGCATGTCGGAGATCGCCGACCTGATCAGCACGGACACT
>DATATO010000163.1:0-5358 GCA_036268755.1 Mycobacteriales bacterium
GTTCCAGGCCAGGTGGACCACGGCGTCATGGTCTTGCATGGCACTCAGCAACTGTCCGTAATTACGGGCATCGCAGTCGGTGAGGTCGAAAGGCGTTAGGTCGTGTTTTATTCGATCAGTTAAAACTTTACCTATGACCCCAGAGCTGCCGGTTATCAATACTTTTTTCGTCTCGGGATCCTTGGGCAGTAGGTTCAGTAGACAGTACCGTCTGGGATCGAATGCCGCCTTAGCTCACACGTCGTTTTAGTCGGGGCGCATGAGGCATAGGGTGGGGTTGTGAGAACCCATCGCCGGAGTGACCCCGTTACCTCGATAACCGACGCTCCCGAGGCGCCCGAGGCCGAGTTCCGTCGGCGGCGCGCCCGATACGTGGCGATGATGATCGGCCGGGTGATCTGCCTGGTCGCAGCGGCGATCGTCATGACCCTGCACGTGCCCTACGCGGGACTGTGGGTCGTGTTGTGCATTGCGGGCATGGTGGGGTTGCCCTGGGCCGCCGTGCTCATCGCCAACGATCGTTCGCCGCTGAAGCGGTCACAACGTGCCCAGTCCGCCAAGCCGCGACACAAGGAGCTTTCGTCAACTGAGGCGCCGAAAGCGTTGTGAGGTTAGAATCATGGTGGCACTGAGTTGTATCGCGGTGGTGAGTGAGGCGCCGGGTATGGTCGGGTGAATATCGGGCGGGCTTTTAAGTTCCGTCCTCGGCAATCCAGTGGACGTCGAACAGGGTGGGGTTTGATCAGTGAGTACGCAGGTTTTGGAACGCCCGGAGGCGGAAGAAAAAGAAGCCGGCACCGGGCCGGAGATGTTTCACTACGTGCGCAAGGACAAGATCGCCGAGAGCGCCGTCATGGGTAATTTTGTCATCGCACTGTGTGGGGAGAAGTTCCCGGTGACCAAGTCGCCCAAGCCGGGGTCGCCGGTCTGCCCCGCCTGTAAGGAAATTTTTGAACAACTTCCTTCCGGTCAGTGAGCGCCCCGACTCAACAGAGCCAGGTTCCGACCACTGCGCCGCCGCTGCGAAGTTGGCAGCGCAAGGCGCTGGTGCGTTACCTCGCCACATCGCCGCAGGACTTCCTTGCGGTGGCCACACCCGGTGCCGGTAAGACCACCTTCGCGCTGCGGGTCGCCGCCGAGCTGTTGGCCACCGGCATCGTCAGCAACGTCACGGTTGTGACGCCCACCGATCACCTCAAGAGCCAGTGGGCGCGGGCCGCCGCGAGCCTCGGCCTCGCCTTGGACCCGACGTTCCGTAACGCCGAGAGGGCGACCTCGCCGGAGTTCACCGGCATCGTCGTCACCTATGCCCAGGTCGGTTCGGATCCCCTGGTGCACCGCCGCCGGACCCTGGCTAAGCCGACTCTGGTCATCCTGGACGAGATCCATCACGCCGGCGACTCCCGCACCTGGGGTGACGGCGTCAAGATCGCTTTCGAGGAGGCAACGCGGCGACTGGGGCTCACCGGAACCCCGTTCCGCAGCGACACCAATCCAATCCCGTTCGTGCAGTACGAGAGGGACAATGCGGGCCTGACCCGGTCCCGTGCGGACACCGTCTACGGCTACGGTGACGCGCTGCGCGACAAGGTCGTGCGGCCAGTCTTGTTCCTTGCCTACTCGGGCGAGACCCGCTGGCGCACCAGCGCCGGTGAGGAGCTGTCGGCCAGGCTCGGGGAGCCGCTCACCGCTGACGTCACCGCACACGCCTGGCGCACGGCGCTCAACCCGCGCGGCGACTGGATGCGGCAGGTGCTCGCCTCGGCCGACGCCCGGCTTCGGGTGCTTCGCGAGGGCGGCATGTCCGACGCCGCCGGTCTGGTCATTGCCGGCGACCGGGAACACGCCAGGGCATACGCGGTGCTACTCGGCTCGATCACCGGGGACGCGCCCGTCGTCGTGCTCTCCGACGATGCGGGGGCGAGCGCCAAGATCACCCAGTTCACCCATTCCGACCAGCGCTGGATGGTGGCGGTGCGAATGGTGAGCGAGGGCGTAGACATTCCACGGCTCGCCGTGGGCGTGTATGCCACGAGCGTGCAGACTCCGCTGTACTTTGCGCAGGCCGTCGGCCGATTCGTGCGTACCCGCGCGCCGGGGGAGACCGCCAGCGTCTTCCTGCCGAGTGTGCCGCCGCTGCTGGCGCTCGCCGCCGCGCTCGAGGTGGAGCGCGACCACATTCTGGAGCGACCGGCCCGCGAGGAGCTGCTCGACGACGCGCTGCTCGCCGCCGCCAATCGGGAGCAAAACGAGGCCGATCTCGGCGAGGAATTTATGGCGTTGGAGGCGTCGGCCCATCTGGATCAGTTGATCTACGACGGTGCGTCGTTCGGCACCGCCGCCGCGGCCGGCACCGTCGACGAGCAGGAATACCTCGGCCTGCCCGGGCTGCTGACACCCGAACAGGTGTCGCTGTTGCTGTCCAAACGACAGCGCGAGCAGCTCGCATCGGCCGAAAGATCACCGAAGCCCAGTCCGCAGGGGCCGCCCGCGACCGACGCCATGCCGTCGCTGTTCGAGCAGCGGTCCCGACTTCGCCGCCAGCTCAACTCGCTGGTCGGGGCCGAACATCACCGTACGGGGCGGCCGCACGGCGCCATCCACGCCCAGCTACGCGCCGAGTGCGGCGGCCCGGCCAGCCCCCAGGCGACCATCGAGCAGCTCACCGAGCGGATCATCAAAATCCGCAGCTGGTGAGCTTGGCACATTCACGGGCGCTGGAGCAGTCGGCTGCGAGAGCAGACACCGGAGGTGGGATAGGTGACTCCTACCTATCCCACCTCCGGTGCCGGCATTGCCAGCGTGTGGTTAGACGCTGCTCGGCGCGATCAGCTTGCTGTCGTTCTTTTCGCCCGAATTTGGAGCATCACCCACCCGTGGCGGAGCGGTGTTTTGCCTCGTTCGCATGATGGCTACGCTGACCAAGATTGCCACGATCAGTGCCCCCGGCAGATAGGGCAAACCGTCGGAGGGGATCTCCTCGTGCAGGGCGGCCAAGAACCACCCGCCCAGTACATTGGCGGGGACAAGGGCCACCAGGATCACGGGAACCGCGAACGCAACGGCCGCAAGGCTCCCGGCGATGACGGTTCTCGTGCTGGTGAACTTGTGAAGCCAGCCGTTCCGGCGCACGGCGACGGTAGCCAGGGCCGCGAACGGCAGACTCAGCCCCACCCCCAACTGTGTCGGCGCGCCGAACAATCCCGCGATCGAGACCGCCGTCATGACCGCCGGGACGGCGAGAGCCCAGTATCGCGAGGTCGCGGTCGCGGCGGAGGCTGCGGACAGGGCGGCAAATCCGACGGCCACGATCGCGGTTCCGGCAAGGAACTGCCACGGGACGGCGTCGCTGTCGGTGACAAAGGACCACTGAGAGTTAAAGAGAACCACTGGGGCGCAGAAGGCGGCAAACACCGCCAGGCTGGCCCGCCTCCGCTCGATGAGCCGCTGGTCTAACTCGTCGGTGAGTGGAATAAGGCCGAAGGCGATTACCCCGATGACGCCCGCCCCGCCGATCACCGAGAACATCGGGCCGATCCCGCTCACGTTCTTGGCGTCAAGAAAGAAATCGCCGATGAATAGGAGCACCCCCGCGAGTACCGAGATTGCCAACGCGCCTCGAAACCGCTGTACGAAGAGCAGAAACCCGCAGACGGTGAGCAGGAGCGCCGCCTCGCGCAACTCATGCGCCCAGATGAGAAGCAGGTCCGGCGAAAAATCCGAGACAGGTCTGACATTGTCGGCCGCCGGCGTGGCGATAGCCAAGGTCATGGCCCAGATGACAACCCCGACCACTGCGGTCGCGAGGCCGGCGAGGGAGGAAAAGGTCTGTTTCATGCGACTTCCTTCGAGGATGAGGTGGAACTAGCGAGTGCGTAGGCGATGCCAAACGCCACACACAACGGAATGGCAAACGACAGCAGCTGTACCGCCGTCGACGGGACACCCACGACAAACAAATCCCGGTGATCGAACAGCGAGATCGCGGGTTGCCACGAGGCCGCGGGTCGGCCCGTGGTGAACATTTGAGGTATGGCCGCCAGCGTGACCGAGGCATAGGTGGCGACCAGGCCGAAAAGCATGGCCACCGCAAGCCGGGACCAGAGCCGTAGCCGACTTCGCACGAGCCGACGGATAAACAGCACGGTCAGGGTCGGCCAGGTAAGCGCGCCCACGGCAAATTCGCCCAGCGATGTGCCATCTATCTCCATCAGGATGGGAAGTGCCGCCGTGCCCGCCGCGAGCAGCAATATGTTCACTGCGGCCGGCAGCTGCACCGAGACCGTCCGGCTCAGCGCGACCCCCGCGAAGGCGGTAGCCACGAGTGCGGCAACGAGACAGGTTCCGCTCATGGCCTGTCCGAGCAATTGATCGCCCGGAGCAGTACCGATCGCCAGGTGCAGCCATTTGGTCAGCTGCTTCGTCTGGTCCCCGAGTACCTCGGTCCCTACAACACTGAGCCAGGGAACCGTTAGTAAGAGCAGCGACTGCCGCAGGGCCGGGATAGCGATGAGGAACTGATCCCAGCGCGTTCGGGGCTCGTATCCGTCCGTCACCCCGGCCGAACAGACCAGGCTCGCGGCAAAACGCAGCCGATGGTAGGCGTACCTGAGCTGGCCTAGGCCGTCGCTAGTGCTGCCTATCGCGTGCAGTTCGGCCGACCATTCGGCGTACAACTCATCGCGCAACTGCGAGGGCCAACGCCGCACCGCGGCTCGCAGGCAGCGCTCGGAGAAGGCGGTGATGGGGGAGAAACGGGATCCGCTCATGCCGGTTGTTCCCCCAGAATCCGATTGAGGCGCTGTTGTAGCGCGGTGAGTTGAGTTCGCGCGGCCGCGAGGCCGTCGGGCGTGATTTCGTAGTACCGGCGAGCGGGTCGGTCCATCCCCGGGGCTTCGTCTTCCCAAGTGGCCTTCAACCAGCCCGTTTTCTCTAACCGAAGCAGAATGGGATAGATCGTCCCGCTGGGTTGGCCCGTCGCTTGGATAAGGTCGAATCCGTAGCGTTTCTCCACAGGGTCCTCAAGGAACGCACCCAAGACCTGCACCACGGTGGCTGTTATTCGCAAATTTCCCGTCATTGCAGAAACTCTACATAGGGCAGTGCCGAAAGTCTACATAGGGGCTGAGTTCGTTAGATCTATCGCCGTTTCGCCTGCAGCCGACCGGCCGAAAAGAGGCGATGGTATCGGCGATTCCGCCCGTGAGTAGCATCACGCATACATGTCATACGCATGTGATCCCATCGTCGTGGGCTGCGATATTTGGCCCGCGCAGTGTGGCTGACCCGAACCATAGGAGAGAATCGTGTCCGCATCTCGTGCCGCCGCTGTGTCGACCATCGTCGTGGTCCGCGCCG
>DATATO010000164.1:0-4036 GCA_036268755.1 Mycobacteriales bacterium
ACCTTTGGTGGGGACGATCAGAGCCACGCCCTGATAGTTGGCCGGGCTGCGGCACGAGCCACCCGTGGTTTCGCAGATCGAGCACTGCACGAGGTTGGACGCAACGGACACACCCGAGCCGCCGCTCGAACCGCTCGTCACCCGCTCCGTGTCGTAGGGGTTGCAACTTGTTCCGCCCCAGGATTCGCGCGCACCGCCCTGGCCGATAGACGGGTGCTCCACTTTCGAGTCGCCGCCCGGATCGCCGCTGCCTGCGTTGTATTCGGCTTCGTGCGCCTGAGCGTAAATAATCGCACCCGCAGCGCGCACCCGGCTCACCAATGTGGAATCCTTTGGCGGCACATCCATCGCGTAGTTCACATCGGCGCCGGCCGTGGTGCGCATGTCCTTGGAGTCATAAATCCCCTTGAAGGACATGGCCGTGCAATACAGCGGCATCGTCTTGGTGTCGAAATTCCTGCCGTACTTCTGGTCATAGGCGGCGGCCGTCTCCAGCGCATCCGGTTGCTGCCGGAATTTCTCGCACTCCGGCGGTGCACCGGGGGGGAGGGGGGTTCCTGGCGGCGCATCGAACTTGCCCTTACAGGTGACCGAGCGTTCGCCGCGAACATTCAATGTCTCGAGCGCATTCACCTGGCCGGCGTTGGGGATTCCCGCGACCATGCCGAACTGCATCTGCACCGAAGGGTCGGAGGCGGTGGGCTCCATGCGCCCATAGTCGGGTACCAGTCCCTTGTAGTTATCCCAGGCGGGGACGAGCTTGGACAGGGCCACTGTCCGGGTGGGAAAGCTGATCGGCACGCCGGCCCTGGTGGCTCCCTTGGCCGCCGTGATCGATTTTCCATCGGGGGTGACCAACCTGGTACACATGCCGTTATAGGATCTCGCCCGCGCGAGGTACTGTTCGACCACATGCTTGCAGGTGGTCTCCCCGGAGCGGATGCCGCTCTGAATGCCATCGATGGTGGCCTCCGTCAGATGGAAGTCCGCGGCCGGCGCCACACTGGTCAACAGCGCTGCTGTCATTAGAATCAGGGTATCCACTACTGGACGAGCCGGCATTCGAATTCTCCTTGTGGGCCTTCGTACACACGACGCGCCGCTTGCCCTTCCCCCCACCTTCGTGGATGAAGTCTTTTCATCAATGATGCGACAGCAGCGACTTCGGGATCTTGGTGACTACCGTGAAGTTGGGATCGACGTCGTTGGCAATTTCCAGTTCGGCGGCTTGTCCCATGAAGGTTTGGGCGCCGCGCTCGGTGAAGCCATAGTCGGCCATCAGCCAGCGCTGCATTTCGCTGTTGGCGTGCTGCAATGCTTCGTCGAGGGGTCTGGCGCTGCCGAGCACCATGATGTACCTGTCATTCTCGAGGCGCGGCCAGGCGATTGCCGTCTTTTTCACCAGGTCGACTTTGAATTCCACGTCCATCGAGGTCTCCAGTCCGCTGCCGACCAGCTCTCCTTCGCCCATCCGCGCGTGTCCGTCACCGATGAAGAGCAGGGCGCCGGGCTCATTCACGGGCAACATGACTTTCGCGCCCGCAACCACACCGGCGTAGTCCATGTTGCCGCCGAAGTTTCCCGGGTAGCTGGTCGAGATCGCCTGCTTGCGCTCGGGCGCGACCCCGACGCAGCCGAGCATGGGCTTGAGAGGCAGCTCGATACCCCCGGGCTGGATCTCGGTCGCGTCGAGTCGGGCCACTCCGTGCGCCTTGTCGATCGTCCAGGTCACCCTGCGGGGCTCGCGATCGGTTCGGGTTGCGATGGCTGCAGGATCGACGGTGTAGGGGGCAAGGAGGCTGCCGGAGTTCGCGGCAGCGCGGTTGGTTTCGATTTTCTCCAAGGTCACCACGATCATGTCGCCGGGCTCGGCCCCTTCGATGTAAAACGGCCCCGTCTCCGGATTCCCGCCCGGCCCGGACAGTTTCCCGGTCACCTTGGTGCCGGTCCAGTCGACGCCGCCGGCATCGATCGTCTTGGTGACCACCCGGTCGCCCGACTTGAGGGTAAGGGCCGGCGGATGGGCGGCGAACGTGGTGTAAAAGCGCTGTGGGATGAAGTTGTGTGTCTCGGCGTGGAGCACGGGCGGCATTACCGCAAGCGCGAGAACGGCAGCAAGAGCGGCGGGGCGCATGTGAATTCCTGATGTCTATCGGACGAAGTTCATGTCGCTTCGACGGGCTGATTGCCCGGCACCCCACCGCCGCGCGTACAATCTCTGGGACGCAGCAGGCGGGAATGGATGCCGGCCGAAAGGTGTGGGTGCGCACGACGCCGGGATGGGACGGTGCCGCCGTCTCGAGGGTGAGGTGTATCGATGGCCGATAGGCCTGCGGGGCGGTCGTTCTCGGCATTGACCCGCATTGACGCGCGCATCAAGGTGGTCGACATCGGCGCCAGCCCCATCGACGGCACGCCGCCCTACGCGGCGCTGTTGCGGGCCGGTCATGCCGACGTGATCGGCTTCGAGCCGAACGCCAGCGAGTTGATTCGGCTGAATCGAATGAAGGGCCCGCACGAGAGCTACCTGCCGCATGTCATAGGTGACGGGGCCCGGCACACGCTATATAGCTGCCACGCTCCTGGCATGACCTCGCTACTCCCCCCTAATCCAGCGGTACTCAACCTGTTCCACGGCTTTCCCGACTGGGGCCGGGTGGTGTCCACCGAGTTGGTCGACACCTTGCGACTCGACGATATCCCCGATACCGCGGGGGCTGAAATGATCAAACTCGATATCCAGGGAGCCGAGCTCATGGCGTTGAGTCACGGCAAGACCCGGCTCCGTGACGCCTTGCTGATCCATTGCGAGGTTGAATTCCTACCCCTGTATATCGGGCAGCCGCTATTTTCCGAGGTTGAGGCTTTCTTGCGGGGGGCAGGGTTTGTGCTGCACCGTTTTTTCCCGGCGGTCAGCCGGGTGGTTCGCCCGCTTCTGCTCAACGACGACCTGTACGCCGGATTGAGCCAACTGGTGTGGGCGGATGCGATCTTCATCAAGGACCTCTCCCGACTGGAGGCCCTGTCGGATGCGCAGTTGCTGAAGACCGCGAGAATCCTGCATGACTGTTATCAATCGGTGGACGTCGCGCTGTACCTGCTCACCGAATACGACCGCCGTACCCAGGAGAGCTTGGGGAAAGCCTACCTGGCTGGACTTCAGGGGGCCGCCGCCGCGGGAGACGTGAAATGACGACCCCGGAGGTGGCGTGGCGGCAGCTGTCTGCACAATTTCAGAGGGCACTCACGTTCCATCGGCAAGGGCAACTGGCCCTGGCGCAAGCCGTCTATGAGCAAATCCTGGCGATACAACCCAGGAATGCGGACGCGTTGCATCTCCTGGGCGTGATTGCCGCCCAGATGCAAAATCCTCGCAAAGCGGTGGAGTTGCTCGACCAAGCCATTGAGCTCAAGCCGAATGTTGCCGCTGCTCATAACAATAGAGGCTCTGCGCTCAAGGAGTTGGGACGATTCGAGCAGGCGCTGGCCGACTACGACCGAGCCATCGCGATCGAGGCGCGCTATGCGGAGGCCCACTTCAATCGCGGCGTCGTGCTGTACGAACTCGAACAATGGGCGGCGGCGCTGGCCAGCTACGCCCAGGCCATTGCCGTCAAGCCGGATTTCGCCGGTGCGTATTACAACCGCGGCATCGTGCTGCGGGAATTGCGGCAATTCGAGGCGGCATTGGCCAGCTACGACCGCGCCATCGCGATCAAAGCCGACTATGTCGAAGCCTACCTGAATCGAGGCAATGTGCTCAGCGATCTGCAGCAATTTCCGGCGGCGCTGGCCAGTTACGATCGAGCCATCTCGATCCGGCCCGATTACGCCGCGGCTTACATGAGCCGGGCCAAAGTATTTCTCGACTCGAAGCAATACGAGCCTGCCATTGCAAACCTCGACCGGGCCGCTGCATTGCAGCCGAACTGCAAATTTCTGCAGGGTCTGCGCCGGCACGCGCGGATGCAGGTTTGCGACTGGGTGGACTTCGCTGCCGATGTGACCAACCTCCATGCGGGTATCGAGCGACAGG
>DATATO010000165.1:0-3433 GCA_036268755.1 Mycobacteriales bacterium
CCCGACCGCCTTGGTGCGAGCAAATTGCCTGACCGCCGTCGCGAGCCGCGTCGACTCGTTTTGGGTGGACCACCATCTGAACTTTTTGCTGCCGCGTGCGATCGCCACACCGCAGTACCTCGGCGCAGCCAAGCTGATACCAAAGGTCGACGCCAACTGGAACCGTGGACGATGCTCGGACACCTTGCCGCCCGGAACCGGTTGGCGCGGTTGCGGCTTGGTGTTGGTGTCACCGATGCCGGTCGCCGCAATCCAGCGGTCACCGCGCGGTCGAGTAGGCCGTTTCTCTCCGGCCTGCCCGTGGTTGGTGGGTGATCGCTTACGCTTCGCTGCGGTCCACGGGCTGTCATGTGCATGGCTGTCGGGGCCTTCACCGTAAGCCCATCACGCCGCCGGTGCGGCCAGCGGCCCCAGCAACTGACGGCGGCTGGCCGGTTTGTCGGTTCTCACAATCATCCGACGCCGCGCCGCGGCCTCATGTCAAACGATGAACGATTTGCGTCCGTGCCTCGTTAATTGGTAAGAGGCCGACGCGATCGCAGGCTTGCAAAAGGACTGATGTGCGGTCAGCAGAGTGACTGGTCTCCGCATTTTCGGTGCATTATCGACCGAGCGCTAGTCACTGCGAGTGAAAACGTAATCGCGCACGCTACGACGGTTCAATAACCAGTGGTAAAGGCACCAATGTGATGTCCATTTGGTCTGATTGGATCCCGGCCACTACTGCTGGCCCCTACCGGGATTGGCGGTGCCAGCGGCGGCCACTGGGACTCCACGACGGTCCAACGACTACGGCGTGCCCGCCGGCCAATTCGGTGCCCGCGTCGTCGAAGACCGCCATTACTCCGGAGGGGGGTACAGGACCGCAGACCTGCACGGCGGAGGGCCAGCCGACCCTCGCTCGTCTCGGTGGGCCCGTCCACGTCCTTGCCGGCACGGATGGGGTCGATCAAGGCTGCGGCGTTCAGATGCGGCGGCAGCGGCAGCTGCACAAGGATCCGCGTGACATCGGGGTCGGAAGCCAGTTCGTCGATCACAGCGACCGCGGTTTCCTGGGTGACGTCACCGGACAGGTATCGGTGCGTATCGCGCATCCCGGCCTCGACGCCACCGTTTTCGCTTGTTGCGCACACAGATTGCCGAGGCAGGATCATTACCGACCTGGACGGGGCCAGCCCAGGCGTGGTGGCCAATCCGGCGACGTCGGCTGCGACCTTTTTGTACACCCGATCCGCGATCGCCTTGCCGTCGAAGATCGTCGCGCTCATCACGATCCCGGCCCCCGGAAGTTCACCCAGATATCAACGGCTTGAGATTCTCGGCGACCTCCGTCACAAGTCCGGGGTGGTAGCCGTTCAGGCTCGTCACTGGAGCGATGATGGCGCCGTCGACGCCAGCGTCGAAGACCTTCGTCTTGATCTGCTCGGCGACCTGTTCGGGGCTGCCGAAGACCGCCTGCTGCTTGAAGTCATCGGGGATCAGGTCCGCCGTGACGTTCTCGTCGATGATCACAGCGACGCCCGCGCTTGTTTCCAGCGTGCTCGGATCCCGGCCGATCGCCTCACACCGCTTCCTGACCACCTGGACCTTGTGCGGCAGCTCGTGGAACCCGGCGATGATGTTGAGGTGGTCAAAGTACTTGGCCGCCAAGGGAATGGTCTTCTTCTCGCCGCTGCCGCCGATCATCAACGGAATGTGGTCGCGGAATCGCGGTTCGGCCATGGCCTCGTTGGTGCGGTAGTACTTGCCCGAGAACGTCGGACGCTCGCCCGCGAGCATCGGCAGGATGATCTGCAGCGACTCGTCGAGCTTGTTGAAGCGATCGGTGAACGTCCCGAAGTCATAACCGAGTGAGTCGTGTTCCAACTCGTACCAGCCCGTGCCGATACCGAGGATGGCGCGGCCCTGGCTGATCACGTCCAACGTGGTGATCGCCTTGGCCACCAGCGTGGGGTTGCGGTAGCTGTTGCCGGTGACGAACGTGCCGAGTTGGACGCGCTCGGTGGCCGCGGCGAGGGCACCCAGGGCGGTATAGGCCTCCAGCATCGGCTGGTCCGGAGTACCGATCCCGGCCCCCGGAAGTTTCCATCACGAACACGGAGTCGAAGCCGGCGGCCTCGGCTTCCCGAGCCTGCGCGATGACGGTCGGGAAGAGTTCGTTGACGCCGGTGCCGTAGGAGAAGTTGGGGATCGAAAGTCCGAGACGAATCGTCAATTCATCGACCCTAGCGGGTTAACCCGATCGAAAATGTTTGGCAAGCCGCGAGCGTAGCGTCGGTCATCGCGCGCCCGGAGCCAACGAAGAAGTGCTGGGGGCTCAGCGCTATGGATGGGTGCACGAGGGCTCGTGTCGCCGGTAGCGTCGAGTATTCCATTCGCTGCGCGTTTGCCAGCTTCATTCGCCGCATCCATGCCATCCACTCCACGCGCGCTCTTCACGTAGGACGACGCGAGGAATAGGTTCGGAATCCTCGTGACAGCATCTGGCTGAAACTGTGAATGGCCGGGCGGGGTAGCGAACAATGGCTCGTCGTTCACAAGTACCCCTGCGTCCGACTCGCTGATCGCTGGGTTCATGAACCAGGAGTGAATTGCGTCTTCGGCCAGGACCGTTTCGTCGTCAAGGTCGCGCCTAATCTGGGCCACGGCCTCTTCAAAGAGCTCCTGCGGCGTGCATTCTTTTGCTGACTTCCCATACAGAATGCCCTTGTTGTCCCAGCCAGCCATGTCCACAGATATGTTGCCGACAACGCTGCCATCACCGTACTGATCCGGGAAGTCACGCCGCCACATATTATTGGTGACGTTCACAGCGAAGATCGTCCAGGGAGAGGACATGGCCATCGTGCACATATGAATCTTGGGTTGCGGCTTCTTCAGATAGATCTGGATGGCACCAAGCCAGGTTGGTTCGATCCGCTCTATCCGGCCCAACGCCGGATCCATTTTGGCAATTTGTTCAGATATGAGCGGCGCCACCTTATCGGCAGGCATCGCCAGGACATAGTGGTCTGCGACGACCTCGATGCGGCGGCCGCTGTGATCGGTCACAGTCGCACTGGCTATCGCATCAGGACCGGTGGACAACTCAACGAGTTGTTGGCCGGTATGAATCTTCACGCCCAAGCTAGTCAGGTGCTCCGCCCACGGATCGAACCAGATCTCGTTTGTGGGACCGCTGTTCGAGTAATACATCTCGCGCAGGGTGGAACTTCGGCGTTTGAACACATAGTCGGCGACCATCGGTCGCAATAGGCCCTCCGAAAACAATCGAGTATTCATCCGAGACGCCGGCGGCGTCTGCGCCTGGATCGCTACCTCGACGAGCTCACGCGCCCGCTCCGAGAGTCGCTCTGTACGCAGAAAGTCGGACAGCGGTAGGTATTCCAGCTGCTTCCACTGCCGCTGCGGGCCGCTCGTGTACACGGCGAGT
>DATATO010000166.1:0-2933 GCA_036268755.1 Mycobacteriales bacterium
ACTGGGAGCACATTGCTCTATCCGCTCTTCAATCTGTGGGCGGACGGGTACCAGACATCGCACCCAAGCGTCACCGTCCAGACGGCGGGGACGGGTTCGGGCACGGGCATCTCCGAGGCCGAGAACGGCACCGTCGACGTAGGTGCGTCCGACGCCTATCTCGCTCCGAGCGTGGCGCAGCTCATCCCGACCTCGAGAACATCCCCCTGGCCATCTCGGCGCAGGTGGTGACTTACAACGTGCTGGGCGTGACGGCGCATCTCCACCTGAACGGCAAGGTGCTCGCAGCGATTTACGAAGGCAGCGTGACCAGGTGGAACGAATGCCGCCATCTCGGGTCTGAACCCGGGCCTATCGCTTCCCTCGATGCCCATCGTGACTCTGCACCGCTCCGATAGCTCAGGTGACACCTTCCTCTTCACCACACCTACCTGTCCAAGGCGACCCGGGGCGGTTGGGGCACCAAGATCGGCGCCAACACGGCTGTTGCGTGGCCGGACGCGCCAGGCGCGCTCGGTGAGAACGGAAACTCAGGCATGGTCTCAGGCTGCAAGGCGACGCCAAGGTGCATTGCATATGTCGGCATCTCCTACCTGACCCAGATCCTCCAGTCAGGTCTCGGGTACGCCGCTCTCGCCAACGCTTCAGGGAACGACGAGTTGCCGACCCAGCCTGCGATCGCGGCTGAGGCGGCCGACTTCGTGAACAAAATACCGCCGAGCGGATCTATCTCACTCGTCTACGGATCAGCATCGGATGGTTACCCAATCGTCAACTACGAATATGCCATCGTGTCAGCCCATCAACTCTCGGACGCGACAGCGAAGAATGTGCGCTCGATTCTCGAATGGGCGCTCAACAAGAAAGACGGGTCGTCATCCTCGTATCTCACCCAGGTCGACTTCCAGCCACTTCCCTCCAAAGTGGAGGCGCAATCTGTCACACAGGTGCTGACAATTCAATAAGCCCCTCGAGTTCGAGCTGCCTCGTGGCTGGTGTGCCCCGAACCGCGGCTAGAGATGCTTCTGAATCACGATGCCCTATTATCAATCCCAATCGCGGTTCCCCCGCTACACGAGTTCGGCAAGCCGCTCGGACGACGGCAACCTGAGATGATAAGCGTACAAGCGTCGGGCGCGGGGACCTATCGGCGACTGATCGTTCCGTCGAGGGTCGCCGCGATATTGATGGTCGGCGCGCTGTTGGCGTAGGCGTGACCTCCGCTCGCGCGCCACGACCCGCCACAGGTGCGGTTTGTCTGAGGAGCCGGCCGGGAATTGTGTTCGCGGTGAGGGCAAACGCTATGCAGTTCGACCAGCCGCTTGACGTGCCGTAATTTGTCCTTCGGGGCCTCGGTCGCCATCTTCGCCGGCTCGCTACTTCTGACGGTGGTATCGAGCATCGTCCTGGCCGAGGTGGTGGATCGCATCGGACACCGTCTGGGATTGTCTGAAGCGGTGCTCGGAATCATCACCGCCCTGGCTGCCGATGCCCCGGAGATCTCGGCTGCAGTCACCGCAATTCGAGGATCGCATGCCGGACTGGGCGTTGGAGTGGTGATCGGGTCCAGTGTGTTCAACATCGCCGCGCTTCTCGGCTTGAGCGCGGTGGTCGCGAGCAAGGTGACCATCCGGCGCCGAGCGCTGACTTTTCAGGGGCTATGGCGGTCATCGCCACCGTGATCGCGGCGGCGTTGGTCATCGGAGAGTGGGACCCGGTGGCCGCCCTGGTGGTGTTCCTCGTGGTGTTCGCCCTTTACGTCACGGTTTCCGCCGTTCCGCCTCATACTTTACGCCGGGTCGCTGTCCCACGCCGGGTACGGGAGTTTCTTGTGGTCGCACTTTCCAGTGTCGACAAAGATGTCCGCCCGGGCCGGACCGCACCGATGGCCACTCGCCACGATATCTATACGTTGTTGCCCGCGCTCACAGCAGTCGTTGTGGGCAGCATCGGAATGGTCCAGACGTCGGTGAGGATTGGGGCGCGCCTGGGAATCTCCGAGGTCTTGATCGGAACGATTGTACTGGCCGCGTTGACCGGTGTGCCGAACGTGTTGGCGGCGGTGCGCCTGGCCCGCCGCCGGCGAGGCTCCGCCGTGGTCAGCGAGGCCCTGAACTCGAACACCCTCAACCTGCTGCTCGGTCTGACCGTACCAGCGGTGGTGGTCGGAGTGGCGTCACCGACAGCTGCCACCGAGCTATCTGTGTGGTGGCTACTAGGGCTGACCATCTTGACACTCCTCTTCACGGGCTACCGCGGGGGCCTTCGCCGGGGGGAGGGACTCGTCGTTGTTGCCCTCTACGGCGTGTTCGTGGCCACGCTGATTACCGCTTGAGCGCCGGCCGGTGGTCGGGGGGCAGGCGAGGCGGAACGGTATCGCTTTGTTCTCGCCGCGGGCGACGGTAGAGGAGGCGCGGCGTTGAGGCGAGGTTGTGCTGCCCGAAGCCGGCTGGCCGTGCCAAAGTCCGGAGGTCCGAGACGGCTTCATCATCATGGGCACGGCCCGGGTGCGGGAAGTGCGAGTGGACCCTCGATGCGGCGACGCCAGCGGTCTATGGCCGGGCGGTGCTCGGCTAAGGCGGCTTGATGGAGGTCATCTAAGAGTCGGGTGATTTTCTGGGGGACCTGGGCGGCGTCGGAGCCGTAGTGCCAGATCTCACCGATAGCCAGGTCGAGGAAGTCGCCGAAGCAGTGCTGGGGGACCACCAGGCGCTCGCAACCGTGGCGATCGGAGAAGCGTCCGGTGGGCAGGTGTCGGGTGGCGAGTTGGCGTAGGAGGTCGTGGAGGATGTCGAGGGCCTGGGTGGCCGTGGTGGGGTCGTTGATACCCGGCGAGAGGGCCCGCTGGGCGATGTCGACCAGCTGGCGGAAACCGAAGGCCAAGTCCTGTTCCATCGTGCGCTCCGAGTCGAAAGCCATCTCAGCGACCAGGT
>DATATO010000167.1:0-4432 GCA_036268755.1 Mycobacteriales bacterium
CGCGCATGGTGGCTATCTCTGCCAGTGTTTTCAGTTCGACCATGACCCCCTCCAGTGCGACCCTTATTACCGCGGACTCCAATAACTATACCGGTATGACTATTGGGATATGGTACGTGTTCCATTGACCCCCGCAGAGCAGCAGCGGGGTCGACGTCTCGGCGAGATGTTGCGTACGGCCCGGGGCCCGATGAGCATGGTTCGCGTGGCACACGAGGCCGGGATATCTGTGGAGACGCTACGCAAAATTGAGGGGGGTCAGGTCCCCACACCGACGTTCTTCACTATCGGGGCGATCTGCGACGTCCTGGATATCTCGCTGGACACTGTGATCTCTGATCTACGTACCCGGGAAACCGCAGGCGAAACCGCAGCAACGAATTAGGGTCTATTTCGGTGGTTTGTGCGGTGACCTCACTCCGACCGCCGTTCACGGTCCCGCCCTCCCACCGGAGACCTCAACAAGGAGACTAGATGGAGAAACACATCGTGGGCCGTCCCTCGCTCGGCGCCTGGGGGCGCCTGGTCCTCGTCGCGTCGGTGGGCCTGCTGTGCGTGGGCGTGTTGGCCGGGCCGGCGGGTGCGTCGAGCGCCAAGGAGCCCCCGACAAACGCCGAGAAGCAAATCAACGTTTTCCTGAAGGAGTACAAGGCAGCGGTAACTAGTGCTAAGCCGGCGAAGACGCCGCAGCAGGTGCGGGCGGCGTATCTGTCTCCTGAGCTGAATAAGCAGCTCGACGAGTGGGCGAAGCAGAACCACGTCGATCCGGTTTTCCGGACGCAGGAGGTGCCGCAGTCGTGGACCACGAGCTACCAGGGCAGCGGGATGGGGCTTAGCGAGGTCACCGTCACCGAGCACTGGAACGACGGCCGAGCCGTCGACGTGCAGTATGCCGTGCGGCTGGATAACCAACAGATCGTCGGCCTCTACAACTAAGCAAAGGGCGATCAGACAGATGAACCCGGGAACCTCGGGCGAGGTGAGCATTCTCAGTATCGCCCCCAAGCATCGACTCCAGGGAGCGATCGCGCATCACCCCATCGGTTCCACGCGCCTCCTGCTCCACAATTTCTCTGTCGAACAGGATTGGAAAACGGAGATAGAGCTTCCGATGTTGCCGCGGCAGTTATCGCCAACTGGCAGGGGTGCTATGACGAGGAATTTCCGCGATACGACTGGCTCATGCAACGTTGTCAGGTTTCGCAGTTCTCGCCCGGAGCTCCCGTGGGACTGGCCATCATGCGTCGTCCCGAACTTGAGAATACGGACCAGGTCCAACCGCGGATCGACTACTACGTTAACGATGCCGAGGAGCCATGGGTTCTCGTTGCCTCGGACCCGGCGACGCAGGAACCGAAACCAGATCGATACGGCTTGTCTGCATTCCAGGACAGGCTGCGAAAATTTTGCCAATCGGCAGGAGAGCAGTGGGCTGCTCGGTTGCCGCCGAGCGCGCTGGATCGAGACGCGCTCTTGGTCAGCCAACTCGGGGCGTCGGCCATGGGCGTCTGGCAAGCGAACTACCAACCCTGTCCAGGCAGAGGGCAGTACGAAGCTCTCCGAACGTACCGGGCGGTCTGGGGCTGCACGGATATCCGCTATTGCCCAAACCGCACAGACCGAATCGCTAGGGCGCCGAACTGCGGCCCGCGGAACAGGCCGAACAGTCGGGTTCCGTCGCCGAGAATTCCGTCCGGCGCGCGGTCGCCGGCTGCGGTCACTGTTCCAGTGAACCGATGGATGATCGGCCGAGGCAGGGGGCATGCCGTAGTGCACAAGTTCCACCACGGCAGCCACCGCTAATCCAATGGACGAGGGTTATGCGTCGCTCTCTACCTAGCTGGGCCAGGTCCGCCCCGTGACGCCGGTCAGGAGGTATGTGCCGTGTTTCCAGCCGTTTTTCTGCTTAGCATGTGTGCCTCCACATATCCGAACGGGTCTAATTCACCAAAAGTGGTGAATTAGACCCTGCCCGGCTGCGGACCAGCCCGTACAGATCGCCAATCACGGCGAGTACCTCCAAGGAATTACAAAGATAATTAATTGCTCTGCTGCAATTCCTTCATTTCGTCAATTTCGGCGCTTTGCGCGGCCGCTATTGCTTTCGCGAGCTTTTGCGCACCGACGTTTGTGCCGTCGCGTTCCTCCGCATGCGCCATATCGATCGCGCCCTGATGGTGTTCGATCATCATGGTCAGGAACAGGCGATTGAACTCGGGCCCGGAGCTGGCCGCCAGCTTGGCCATGGCCTGGTCGCCCATCATGCCGGGCGTGCCTTGACCCTCGTGCGTCATGGTGCCCGACGGGACAGGACGGCTCCAGGTCTTTAGCCACCCCGACATGAGCGCGATCTCCGGATCCTGGGCTGCCTTGATCTGCAGCGCGAGCGCCTTAATTTTGGCACTCGACGCCCGGCTCGGAGCCAGGTCCGCCATGGCCACGGCCTGCCGATGGTGCGGAATCATATTCGTGGCGAACGCAATGTCCGCGGCATTGTGATTGGTTACCGAGGCCGTGCCTTTGTGACCGCAGCCGGCGAAAAGAAGCGCAGTCGCCGCCGCGAGCGCGATGACGACAACGCTGCGACGCAATGGGATAAACACGATAACTCCTGCGGTTATGAGTTAGGACGGCGACTTTCGCCGTAGCGAGGGCTTCGATCAAAGAGTTGGTTTAGGCCCGAAGGATCGACAGCTCTGCCAAGGTTCGGCCACAGCCGGTGCAGGCGGAATAGAGAGGCCGTCATCGGCAATCAGGATAGCGACGGTACGACGGGATCGTGTACCCGCAGCACCATCGGAAAGGTCTAGGCCGGACTGCACATTAGCTATTCCAATGACATTGACGGTGCCGGTAGTGTTTATCGTGCTTTGGCTTGTCTTGGCCTACTACGAAAGGTTTGTGGTGAAACGAACTACGAAAGTTCTGCTGGGGATAGGGATCGCGGCTGCGATGCTTCCGTTGACTTTTGCGGCTGGCGCCAGCGCGGCGGAGCCCAAGGCATCGACTGCATGTTCTGCGCAGGGAAAGTCCGTGGCCTGCAAAGCGGCTCGTAGGCCTGTGCTCTCCCGGTACCATAGCGACAGGGATCACTGGGTGACCAGCGGCCCAGTCGCTAAGGGCTACCGCCTGGAGGGGCGCTGGGGCCTTGCCACTCCCGGAACAAGGGACACCAAAACCCTGTACGGTTGCGTCTACGGCACCCCGCACGGACCCGACCACTTCATCTCGCTCCAGCGAAACTGCGAGGGTAAGCAGCGTCTTCGCACGGAGGGGCAGATCTACAACCGTCCTTCTAAGGCGCATCCGATTGCGCTCTACCGGTGCAACTGGGAACGCGCGGTCGATCACTTCGTCTCGAGCCAGTCGAACTGTGAGAATCCGCCTGGCGGGGCTAAGAACGAGGGCCGGTTGGGATACGTCTCTCGCGCCTGACGCCTAGCCGCTAGCTGGATCGGGGGTTCGGCTAGGTCTGCGGACCTAGCCGAACCGCAGGCTCTTTCCGCACGCTAGTCCAGTTCAAAGGCATTTCGGATAGCAGCTGATAAGGCAACTTCTTGGTGGGAAAATAGGTAGCCAATCTGTCGTCCCAAAGCATCCTTGGGAACGGTAATAACATTGTCGCAGCTGACTACACAGTTATGGTCGAGGCCGTTGGCCGAACCAACGGTTACTTCGGTGGCAGGCCGCGGACCGTGTTGGTGATTGGAGCGACCGTTATCCGGCTCAGATGCGGGATGACCAGCTCACGAGTGAGGATCAGCACCGGTCGTTTTTTGTTAGGTGGGCGATGTGCAGATATTCGATGTCCCGATGTCTCAGACCTCTTCTAAAACCGTGGGCGTATTACCGAGCTGAGCTGGGCGAGGCGAGTCGTTTTTGCCGCTCGGGCGGCCGTCGGATCTGGCGGCAATTGACCGCTCGCTCGATGCTCCGCGCCACGAGGGACGTACTGTACCAAGCGTGGCTCGCAACCCCGTTCAAAGGTTTTACGCTCGTACTCTGTGACGGGCTGGCCGGTCTGAATCCACATGGGCTTGTTGAACTGCCCCTTGTCGAACGACATAGTTGTGCCGGAGATCAACATTTCCGTCCGACCGGGAAAGTGCTTTTCGGCTTGTTCGCGGTGATAACTCGGCGGCCCATACTTGTCCCACGGCATCAGATGCGTGCCCGCGAGTACCTTCACACCGCTAGCGGCGGCGATACTTGCCGCCTGCTCGGAGCTCAGGTGAACTGGCTCTCCCGCCATATCCATTATGGCCAAGTCTGCGTCCTGACAGATGCGCTCGAGTACCGGATGCTCGAACGTGTCTCCACTGAAAGCAACCACCACTGGCTTGTCCTGCTTCGCAGTGCCTATCTCGAATCGCAGACCCAGCGCCGGTATAGGGACCTGGAAGTCATTGTGCGGGACCGGATAGGCCCGCAG
>DATATO010000168.1:0-2288 GCA_036268755.1 Mycobacteriales bacterium
GGCCGCCGCCATGATCGCCGCCGCATCCAGTGCGGGCCGCATCCAACACGCCAACATCGTCGGAGTTTATGACGCCGTAGACGAGGGGGAGCGGGCCTTCGTCGTCCGTGAGTGGGTGGAAGGCAAAACCCTCACCGAAACGATTCGGGTGGACGGCCCCTTCGACCCCTACCGCGCCGCCGCATTAGCGAGGGCAGCGGCAGACGCCATAGCCGCGATTCACGCAACGGGAATGGCGCATGGTCGGCTGACTCCCAACACGGTTTTACTCAACGAAGAAGGCGAACCCAACTTCATCGACTTGGAGCTCTCCGAGTCGGGGGAGGTGCAGGCGGACATCAGGGCCATCGGTGGCCTGCTATACGCCTCGCTCACCGGCGCCTGGCCGTTGGAAGCCTCGGTAGATTTCACCGATTTACCGGAGGCCGCGCGAGTGGATGGGCAGCTGTGCAGCCCTCGACAATTACGTGCGGGTATTCCCGGATACCTCGACGCGCTAGCCATGGACCTGCTGGATTCGAGTATTGACCATAGCGACGCGGCGACCCTTGCGCAGGAGCTGCGGCGCTACGACATCGCCGATCCCGATCTGGGCCCGCTTACGACAATCGCCGCCTCCCCCGCGCCAAGGCCGGCGGCATGGAAACGGTTCGGCATTCCTATCGCGGGCATCGTCTGCATACTCGCGGCAGGTTTGGCCGTGGGAACCATGGGGCTGCCCGACATCGGCAGTTCGAACTACCCACTTAGTGGTAACTCGGATGGGGGAGGTTCTTCGCAGAAGACGGCTTTGCGCCCGGTCTCGGCCACAATCCTGGACCCACAGGGCGACGGCACAGAGGTAGCGGGTGCGCAAAAAACTATCGATAACAACGCGGACAGCGCCTGGTCGCCGGACGCCTACCATAGAGCAAATTTTGGTGGAATTAAGAGCGGCATGGGTGTAGTCGTCGACCTTGGAAAATCGACTAAGGTTAAGCAGGTAGTGGTGAATCTGTCCGCACCGGGCACGTCGCTAGAGCTACGCGGCTCGCAAGCTCGGGGCACGGCTATCGACTCCTACCAGGCGCTTGGGCAGCCGGCGCAAAGCGCGCCGGCTGAGGTGAGTTTCGTGCTACCGCATGCCGTAAATGTGCGCTATCTGGTGCTATGGATCACTGAGCTACCCCGGACAGCCGCGGGTCCCAATCCTTACCAGGTAGGCGTTCGCGATATCAAGGTATACGGCGACTAGCTCGGGAATAACGCGTCGTAATGTGGTGTTCTGCCCGTCAGCAGGACAAGGAGATCAGCCACGTGTCAGATTCCGTACGTAATCTCATTATTGTCGGTTCCGGTCCAGCCGGTTATACCGCCGCGCTGTATGCCGCACGGGCCAATCTCAAGCCCCTACTTATTGAGGGTAGCGAGTTCGGCGGCGCCCTCATGACCACGACAGAGGTGGAAAACTTTCCCGGCTTCCCGGACGGAATCACCGGCCCCCAGCTCATGGATGCCATGCGGAAGCAGGCCGAACATTTCGGTGCGGAGCTGGTAACAGCGGACGTCACCAAACTCGAGCTGGGAACCGAGCTGGGCGACGTGAAGACCGCGTGGGTCGACCAGGCGCAGTACCGGGCGCACGCCGTCGTCTTCACCACCGGCTCCGCCTGGCGCCGACTCGGTATTCCGGGTGAAAGCGAGTACCTGGGCAGGGGAGTGTCTTCGTGCGCTACCTGCGACGGGTTCTTCTTTCGTGACCAGGACATTGCGGTCATCGGTGGCGGAGACTCGGCTATGGAGGAAGCCACCTTCCTGACCCGGTTCGCCAAGTCGGTCACAATCATCCACCGACGAGGCGAGTTCCGTGCCAGTAAGATCATGCAGCAGCGCGCACTCGACAATCCTAAAATTACGGTGCGCTGGAACAGCCTCGTCAAGGAAATCGTCGGCGCGGACAGTAAAGTGACCGGCATAGCAACCACCGACGCTGTTTCCGGCGAGGTCACTACTCTGCCGGTCACTGGGGTTTTCGTCGCCATCGGCCACATACCTCGCACAGAACTCATCACCGACCAACTCGAGTTGGATGAGTCCGGCTATGTGCTCACCAAAGCCCCGAGTAGCGTCACGAATATCCCCGGCGTCTTCGCGGCCGGCGACGTGGTCGATCACACCTACCAGCAAGCCATTACGGCCGCCGGTACTGGCTGCGTCGCGGCGCTTGACGCGGAACGCTACCTTGCGGCCCTGTCTCATTAGTAATCCGTTCACAGAGCTACCCACCTGGAGGAAAGAAATGGCTACAG
>DATATO010000169.1:0-7562 GCA_036268755.1 Mycobacteriales bacterium
CTTAGTGACTCACCCAGCGCTCACAGCGAGAGAGAACCCGCTACGGCTGGGGCAAGGACTGACAATGAGTGACTCTTTCGCCGGGAAAGACCAGGGTGCGGCGCGGCAGAGTTCATCGCGTCGCACCCTGGCAACATTCGACAGTTATGTCGAAGCGGAGCGTGCCGTGGATTACCTATCCGATCGAAGGTTTCCCGTCGATCGGGTCGCCATCATCGGGCACGACCTCAGCCTCGTTGAGCAGGTCACCGGTCGAATGAACTATGGCGAGGCCGCTTGGCGGGGTGCTTTGGCCGGTGCGCTACCCGGTCTCTTGATCGGTTGGATCTTCGGAATCTTCAACTGGATAAACCCGCTGATCACCGGGGTTCTGCTGGCCTTATATGGCCTAATTTTCGGCGCCGTCGTGGGCGCGCTGTTCGGGATGCTGGTGTATGGCCTACAACGCGGTCGCCGGGACTTCGCCACGATCCAGACCGTCCTGCCGAGCAGCTATGAGGTGGTCGTCGAGGCCGAGGTGGCCGACGAGGCGGCGAGATTGCTGGAACGTGAGCCAGCTTTTCGAGGCCGAGTCAGTTACAGCCCGGCCTCATCCGGCTAAGCGCGTGAGACGCGTGCGCTCAATGCACACCCAATCGGTAGTGAGTCGAGTGGGATAGGAGTTTCCATGGCCAAGGCAGTAGGCATCGATCTCGGTACGACGAACTCGGTAATCGCCACGTGGGAGGCCGGCCAACCCATCGTGGTGCCAAACGTCGAAGGGGCGCGCACCACTCCGTCGGTGGTTGCCTTCACCGACGCCGGTGAACGGCTGGTCGGACAGCTGGCTCGGCGGCAGGCGATTTTGAATCCCAAAGGGACCATCTATTCGGCGAAGCGGTTCATCGGCCGTCGATTCGACGAGGTGAAAGAGGAAGTTAAGACGGTCGCGTTCGATGTGGTGCCGGGGGCCAATGGGGAAGCCCGGTTCGAGGTGCGCGGAAAGCAGCACGCACCGGAGGAGATCAGCGCGCTGGTGTTGCGCAAGCTCGCCGACGACGCCGGAAAGTTCCTCGGCGAGCGGGTAACCGAAGCGGTGATCACGGTTCCGGCGTACTTCAACGACGCCCAGCGCCAAGCCACCAAGGACGCCGGGAAGATTGCCGGCCTGGAAGTGCTACGAATCATCAATGAACCAACGGCCGCGGCGTTGGCCTACGGGATGGACAAACGTGAGCACGAGACGGTGCTGGTCTTCGACCTGGGCGGTGGCACGTTCGACGTCAGCATCCTCGACGTCGGCGACGGGGTAGTGGAGGTCCGCTCCACGGCGGGGGATACCCACTTGGGCGGTGACGATTTCGATCGACGGCTGGTGGATCACCTGGCCGATGGGTTCGGCAAGGACAACGGGATCGACCTACGCAACGATCCGCAGGCCCTGCAGCGGCTGTTCGAGGCCGCCGAGAAGGCGAAGGTCGAGCTCAGCTCGGTATCCCAAACCCAGGTCAGTTTGCCGTTCGTCACCGCCGACGCCTCCGGCCCCAAGCATCTCACCACCACGCTGAACCGCTCCACCTTCGAAGAAATCACCGCGGATCTGGTGGAGCGCTGCCTCGCTCCGGTGAAACAGGCGATGGGCGACGCGAAGGTCACCGAGAATGATATCGACGAGGTCATCCTGGTCGGCGGTTCCACCCGGATCCCGGCAGTGCAGGGTTTGGTCCGCCGGCTGACCGGTGGCAAGGATCCCAACATGAGCGTGAACCCCGACGAGGTCGTCGCACTGGGAGCCGCGGTGCAGGCCGGGGTGCTTAAGGGCGACGTCTCCGATGTGTTGCTCCTGGACGTGACCCCGCTGTCGCTGGGCGTGGAGACCCGGGGCGGCGTGATGACCAAGATCATCGAACGCAACACCACCATCCCGGTGCGCCGCTCCGAGGGGTTCTCCACCGCCGAGGACAACCAATCCGCGGTGGACGTGGTGGTGCTGCAGGGCGAGCGGGAACGCGCCGGCGACAACCGCGTCCTCGGCCGATTCCGGCTGGAGAACATCCGTCCGGCGCCTCGAGGTGAACCGCAGATTGAGGTGACATTCGATATCGACGCGAACGGAATTCTCAATGTCACGGCTCGGGATAAGGACACCGGGGCCGAGCAGCGGATCACTATTAGCGAAAGCTCCAACTTGGACCGGGGTGAGATCGATCGCATGGTCACCGAGGCCGAACGCAACCGGTCGGAGGACAAGAGTCTGCGCGAGGCGGTCGACGTTCGAAACGAGCTCGACTCAGCGGCCTATCAGGTGCGTCGTCGGCTGAGTGAGTTGGGTGACGATGCGCCCGAGCATGTTAAGGCTCGGGCGGAGATGCTCGTCGGAGACGCGCAGAAGGCCGTCGAGGAAGAGGCCGTGCCGGACCGGGCGCGGCCGCTGATCAGTGAGCTGCAGCAGATCTACCAAACGCTTCAGGCACAGGGCAGCGGCACGAGTAGTGCCAACGGTCAGCGCCCTTCGGAGCCCGACGCGGCTACGCGCGATGAGGACGTGATCGACGCCGAATTCGACCGAAGCTAGGCGGCCCTAGACAGCGCGGACTTAGGAGGGGATATGCAGCCGGATTCCGCTGCGGCGTCCCCGCCGCAGGAGGACGTCACCTCGACCGATGCTGCCGTTGTCGAGCCGGGTGAGGGCAAGGCCATCGGAGAACTGGAGGATCGGTTACGACGGGCATTGGCCGACCTGGAGAACCTGCGGAAACGTCACGCCCGGGATCTCGGCCGGGAGCTCGCCGCCGAGCGGGCCAGTGTCGCCGCGGCTTGGCTTCCCGTGTTGGACGGTCTGGATCAGGCACTAAGCTATGCCGAAGCCGATCCGGCGGCGATCGTCGCGGGGGTGCGGGCGGTCCGCGATCAGGCGCTTCGAGTGCTGGCCGGGTTGGGGTTTCCTCGTGACGAGGAGGCGGGGGTGCCGTTCGATCCATCCCGGCACGAGGTGGCACAAGTTGTCGAAACGTCAGACGTGGCACCTGGCACCGTTGTTCGGGTGCTCCGCCCCGGATATGGGGAGGCCGACCGGCAGCTACGGCCGGGGGCGGTGGCCGTAGCTGCCAATGGGGGTTGATGCCCCTATGGCCCGCGACTACTACGAGGTGCTGGGGGTCTCGCGGACCGCGAACGCCGAAGAGCTGCAGCGGGCATACCGGAAGCTCGCCCGTCGCTATCACCCCGACGTCAACCGGGACCCGGCCGCGGAGGAGCGCTTCAAGGAGATCAACGAAGCCTACGGAGTGCTCTCCGGCCCGGAGACCCGTAAACGCTATGACCGGTTTGGCCCCGACTTCCGGCGGATCCCAGAAGGGCACGAACAAGCCGCCGGGGGACCGTCCCGGGGCGGTTGGCGGTCTGGTCCCGGGGAGAGTCGGGTGTACTACGGCGGCGATCCGAACGTTGCCGGTGGAATCAATATCGAGGACTTGTTCGGTGGGATATTCGGTGGCCGAGACGCGGGTCCGTTCCGCTCTTCCATGGCCGGGGCTGATCAAGAGGCGGAGCTCGAGCTCTCCCTGGAGGAGGCATATCGCGGCGGCCAGCGCCGCGTCACGTTGCCGGGACCGAGCGGTCCCGCCAGTTTCGACGTCACCATTCCGCCGGGAGTGACCGACGGGCAACGCATTCGGTTAGCCGGCGAGGGCGGTCAGGGATCCGGCAGCGGTAGCCCGGGTGACCTCTATCTGGTCGTTCGGATCGCGCCGCATCCCCGCTACCGGCTCAACGGGCATGACCTCGCCCTCGACGTGACGTTGACCCCGTGGGAGGCCGCGCTGGGCGCCACCGTCCCGGTAGATACTCCCGGCGGAGAGGCCAAGGTCCGGGTTCCACCCGGTTCCTCGACCGGTCGTCGGTTGCGGTTACGGGGCGAGGGAATGCCCAACTCCCGCGGGGCACCTGGAGACCTTTACGCCGAAGTGAAGGTCGCGGTGCCGCCTCGGCTGAGCCGAAAGGAACGGGAGCTATTTGAGGCCCTAGCACGGGAATCGACCTTCGACCCGAGGAAGTGAACGTCAATGCCGTATGCGTTAGCACGTCCGAGCCGATTGGGCCTGGACGGCTTTGCCTCTCGCGCCGGGATCCATCCGGAGTTCGTCCGTCGACTGGTCGCGCTGGGCCTCCTGGAGCCCGCTACCGACGCCGCCGGCCGGTGGTGGTTCGCGCCACCCCAAGTCCACACGGTGGCCAGAATCCAGCGGCTCCGCTCCGGCCTATCGATCAATTATGCCGCGATCGGCCTGGTCGTGGACCTGCTGGACCGCATCGAGCTCATGGAGGCGGCGCTGCACGATGCCCACGTTCGCGTGCCAGCCACCGCGGTCCACGTGCTGGCCACGGCGAGAGATGCGACGAGGAGTGACCATGGACCTTAGCCGGCTCACGCAGAAGTCCCAGGAAGCCCTCGCCGAAGCCCAGGCTTTGGCGGTGCGGTCCGGCCCACCGAGGTCGATGCCGAACACCTGCTCCTTTCGCTGCTGGACCAATCCGAGGGACTGGCGCCGAGGTTGCTGGCGCAGTTCGGTGTCGATATCGCTGCGTTGAGCAGGTGCGTCGGGAGATCGAGGAAGCGGAGCGGGCCTACGACCTCAACCGGGCCGCTGAGCTGCGGTACGACAAGCTCACGGAGCTGGAGCGTCGACTTCGGGGCCGAAGAGGAGCAACTATCCACCAAACAGGGGGATCATCGGCTACTCCGAGAGGTGGTCACCGAAAACGAGATCGCCGAGATCGTCTCGGCG
The DNA here is from genome assembly GCA_036268755.1 of Mycobacteriales bacterium. Lineage (GTDB taxonomy): Bacteria > Actinomycetota > Actinomycetes > Mycobacteriales > QHCE01 > DATATO01. The sequence goes on from DATATO010000169.1 coordinate 4,767, forward strand.
TGGACCGGAATTCCGGTATATGGTGCCCGGCCGCTCCGACGGTTCATCGCACGAGAATTGGAAACTCGAATTGGCCGGGCTTTAATTGCCAACGATGTGTTTGGTGGCGCCACCATCGGGGTAAAAGTTCAGGACGGTGAACTTGTCGTAACTCCTGATATCCAGGCCCCACAGCCGGAGATGGGTGACCTGGCCTGAAGTGGGCACCGATGGACAATCCACAGCACGTGGAGCTGCTCCGCGAGCAAGTCTTGACCCTCAGTCAAGTTAACCGACGGTTGAGTACGATGGTGGCTGATCTGGAGCGCTGTCGAAAGACTCATGAGGTGTTAACCGGCGTTGCGGCCTCCGGTGCGGGGGAGCCCGGGATTGCTGCGGAAATGTACCGATTGACTGGTCTTCCAGTGGCGGTGGAGGACCGTTTCGGGCACCTTCGAGCGTGGGCCGGCCCCAATGAACCCACGCCTTACCCACGGCTTCCGGTCCACAAGTGGGCGGCGTTGGTAACTCAGGCTCAGCGCAGTAACCGTCCGATTCGGGATCGGAACCGGCTTATTTCCTTAGCACGATCCCGTACCGAAATACTGGGCGTGCTCGCTCTGATCGACCCCGAACATCGAGCTGGCGAACACGAAGTATTCGCGCTTGAGCATGGTTCAGTCGTGCTAGCCATGGAACTAGCGCACTTGCAGGGGTTGGCCGAGACGGAGTTGCGACTCCGTCATGGCCTCATGGAAGACCTGCTTAACGGCACGGACGAAGCGGATGCCTGTTCTCGAGCCGCTGCCCTTGGTCACGATCTGCAGGGACCACACCAAGTCGTGGTCATGCAATGGCAAAGTCCGGTCGCGGATGAAACGGTGGCGCGGGCCGCGGTGCGGACTAGCCGTCGTTTCTTAGACACCGGAGTATTGCTAACGCGGCAGACCGGACGTGTGGTGTTACTCATGCCCTGGTCCGGATGGCGGACGCCATCCCCTCGGTGGGGCGATCTACACCGTGCACTCTCAAAAGAGTTGCGGTCTTCGAAAGGAGCGATTGCGATAGGTCGCAGATGCGATTCTCCGTCGCAGATTCCTCGGTCCTATCATGAGGCGCTTCGCGCGCTTTCCGTCCGGAGATCGGCTAACAATCCCAATGGAGTGACGACTTTTGACGAGCTGGGCGTCTATCGGCTATTTGTGGGCAATGAAGGAAATCATGAGTTAAGACGATTTGTCGACGAGTGGCTCGGTCAGTTGCTCAACTACGACGCCGAGCATCGTTCAGAACTGGTTACCACGCTGTGGCAGTACTTTGAATGTGGTGGGAATTACGATGCGGCCGCAAAAGCGTTACTCATCCACCGCAGCACCTTGCGGTATCGACTACAGCGAATTCGCGAGCTCGGTGGCTACGATCTGGGCGCGGTAGATAGCCGGCTCAACCTTCATGTCGCAACGCGGGCTTGGCGGATTCTCTGCGGGTGACCGGCTCACGGTCGCGTGAGTGTGCGCCCGCCGCCTAAAGCGTCGGGCGTGGCGAGCCCAGGTCCCGCAGCGGGTGCGGCCAATTTGCATGACCATGCATACTTTCTCTTATGTCCAAAGTGCTTTCCGCTCTGCCCACCGGTGAACGGGTCGGCATCGCCTTCTCGGGCGGTCTCGATACCGCGGTAGCGGTCGCGTGGATGCGCGACAAGGGCGCCATCCCATGCACCTACACCGCCGACATCGGCCAGTACGACGAGCCCGATATCGCCTCGGTGCCGCGCCGCGCGGCGCGGTACGGTGCCGAGATCGCACGCCTGGTCGACTGCCGCGCGGCGCTGGTCGAGGAGGGCTTGGCCGCGCTCACCTGCGGTGCGTTCCACATCCGCTCGGCGGGGCGCCCCTACTTCAACACCACGCCGCTCGGTCGGGCCGTCACGGGGACCCTGCTGGTTCGGGCGATGCTTGCCGATGACGTACAGATCTGGGGCGACGGCTCGACGTTCAAGGGCAATGACATCGAACGGTTTTACCGGTACGGTCTGCTCGCGAACCCTCATCTGCGCATCTACAAGCCCTGGCTTGACGCGGACTTCGTGTCCGAGCTCGGTGGCCGCAAGGAGATGTCGGAGTGGCTGCTCGCCCACGACCTGCCCTACCGCGACAGTGCGGAGAAGGCCTACTCAACTGACGCCAACGTCTGGGGCGCCACCCACGAGGCCAAGAGTTTGGAGCACCTCGACACTGGCATCGAAATCGTGGACCCGATCATGGGCGTGCGGTTCTGGAATCCCGCGGTCGAGATCGCTACCGAGGATGTGACGATCGGCTTCGACCAGGGCCGCCCGGTGACGATCAACGGCAAGGAGTTCGGCACCCCGATCGACCTGGTGATGGAGGCGAACGCGATCGGTGGACGGCACGGCATGGGCATGTCGGACCAGATCGAGAACCGGGTGATCGAGGCTAAGAGCCGCGGCATCTACGAGGCGCCCGGGATGGCGTTGCTGCACGCGGCATACGAGCGGCTAGTCAACGCGATCCACAATGAGGACACCCTGACGAACTACTACAACGAGGGACGGCGGCTTGGCCGGCTGATGTACGAGGGTCGCTGGCTCGACCCACAGGCGCTGATGTTGCGAGAGTCGCTGCAGCGCTGGGTCGGTACGGCGGTCATCGGCGAGGTAACGCTGCGGCTGCGGCGCGGTGAGGACTACTCGATCCTCGACACCTCCGGCCCGGCTTTCAGCTACCACCCGGACAAGCTGTCGATGGAGCGCATTGAGGACTCGGCGTTCGGTCCCGGGGACCGGATCGGCCAGCT
>DATATO010000170.1:0-2591 GCA_036268755.1 Mycobacteriales bacterium
GACCGGGCGCGGGAGGAGCGGACCTGTTCGGGGCCATGTTCGGGCAGCCGGCCCGGCCGGCCACCGGGCCTCGCCGCGGTGGGGACATTGAGACGGAGGCGAGCCTAGAGTTTTCCGAGGCCGCGCAGGGCGTCACGGTGCCGCTTCGGTTACGGGCGCCAGGTGTCTGCGATACCTGCCATGGGAATGGCGCTAAACCCGGTACCACGCCGGTGACGTGCGGTATCTGTCATGGCAGCGGGCTCGTCAGTCAGAACCAGGGTGCCTTCTCATTTAGTGAGCCGTGTCGGCAGTGCCAGGGGACGGGCGTTGTCATTAGCGATCCCTGTCCCGACTGCCGCGGTACGGGCGGCGTCACCAAGACACGCACGCTCAATGTGCGCATCCCGGCCGGGGTAAGCGACGGTCAGCGAATCCGGATCAAGGGAAAAGGCCAGCCCGGCCAACGGGGCGGTCCACCCGGTGACCTGTACGTAGTCATCCACGTGGCAGCCGACGGCGTCTTCGAGCGTGACGGCGACGACCTGCTCATCACAGTGCCGGTCACCTTCCCCGAGGCGGCTCTGGGCACCGAGATCGAGGTTCCGACGTTGAGCGGCTCGGTGACGCTGCGGGTGCCCGCTGGCACGCCGAGCGGCCGCACCCTGCGGGTTCGCGGTAAGGGAATCTCGCGAGCCGACGGCCGGGGCGGGGATCTGCTGGTCACCATCGAGGTTGCGGTGCCAAAGAAGCTCAGTCGCCAGGCGCGCGAGGCGCTGCGCGCCTATGAGACCGTGGCCCCGGACAGCCCCCGAACCGACTCGGCCTGGGAGGTAAACCATGGGTGAGCTTTTCCCATTCTTCGACGACCACAGCTCGTTCGACGGCCCCGTTTTCGTTATCTCTATCGCAGCCGAGCTGGCCGGCATGCATCCGCAGACGCTTCGGCAGTATGACCGGCTCGGGCTGGTCCAGCCGGGTAGATCCGCGGGTGGCGGTCGGCGTTATAGCGCGCGAGACGTGGTGATGCTGCGTGAGATCGCGCGGCTGTCGCATGACGAGGGGGTAAACCTCGCGGGCATCAAGCGCATCATGGAGCTCGAGCGCGAGGTCGGTCAGCTGCGGGAACAGGCGGAGGTACTCATGGCTGAGCTGGAGCATGCGCGCCGTCGGATTAATAGCACGGCCCTTGTGGTCTGGCGGCCGCAGCGCTAACAGTCTTCCTTTAAGGACGAAACGGCCCGACAACGTGTGAACTTTGTCGGGCCGTTTTGACTCTGGTGTCAGAGCGCGGGTGGATAGCTCGGTGGCTGCTGCGGGCCGCCGTAGCCGGTGGACGGCGGTGGATACCCTCCCGGTGGCTGTTGTGGATATCCCGGTAGGAAGCCGGGGGCACCCTGGGGTGGCCCGAAAGCCGGTGGGTAGCCGCCGGAGCCGTTTCGGTCCCGGATCATCCGGTCCTTGTGCGACTTCCGTCGCAGCGCCACCACGAGGACGATGGCGGCGGCGATGATGATGCCGACGCAGGGGCCGCAGAGCAACGCGGCCACTGAACCTGCCAAACCACCGGTGTTTGCCTTGTCGCCGATAGCTAGTTTGGTAATGTCGTCATCCGAACTGCAGGTGACCTGGTGCTTACCGTCGGTGCTGGACTTGAGGTTGAAGACGCGCTCCCATTTGTCACCGCCATCGGTGAACATGAAGGTGCCCTTGGGGCCGGTGAGCTTTATGCCTTCACTGGCCGAGCATTTGAGCCTGCCCTTGCCGTCCGCCACTGCGTACAGCGAAGCCTCGTGGCCCGAGTCCAGGGTGAAGGTCGCGGTCTCGCCGATATCGAATTTGGTGTCCAGACTTGGCGAGTTCTTCAGTACCCCTACGGCGCCCGCCGTGATGCCGCCGCCGATGAACAAGACGGCGATGACGGCGGCGATCCCATACCACCATCGACTGGGCCGGAGCTCCGAGGCAGATACCCGTGTCTGTGCTGGGTAACCTCCAGGCGCTCCACCTGGAAAACTGGCCTGTGGATAACCCAGCGGCTGTTGCCCGTAGGGCTGTCCGTACGGCTGCTGTGGTGGCGGAGGCGGAAAGCCCGGCGGTGGCCCCGGTGGTGGCATTGACATGGCGAAAACCTATACCACCGTGCATGCTGGTCGCAGCCTATCGCGTACAAGCTTTTATTCCGTCGCACATCTCGCTAGAGCAGACTTGAGCGATATACACTCAAGTTTATGAGTCCTGAGCTTTTAACTACAAAGAGTCGTGAAGTTGCCACCGCTGCGGTCACGTCGGCTGCACAGGTGGGTCATGTCACCGTCGAGCCGGCCCACCTGCTGCTTGCTTTGCTGGAAACTGACGGCAGCACTGCAACCGACCTGTTACGTGCCGTGGGGGCTCGTCCCGAACAACTGACGGAGCGGGCCACGCAGTCTCTTGACGGTTTACCCAAGGCCGCCGGCAGCACGGTGGCACAACCGCAACTGTCTCGACAGCTCGTTAATGTTTTCGTCGCCGCCGAAGAGATTGCTCGTCCGCTAGGGGATGAATACGTCTCTACCGAGCATCTACTCGCCGCATTGGCGCAGGCCGGCGGCGACGTCGCCGGCTGGTTG
>DATATO010000171.1:0-4065 GCA_036268755.1 Mycobacteriales bacterium
GAGGAATCTAGGTGCAACCTTCCGGGGCGACGCATCAACTCGCTTCCTTAAGCGCGCGTGCATCATCTCACCAATACGGGTCAAGAAGCCCGCAGCCAGTAACAGCAAGAGCAGGGTCGCCCAGATCATCATCCGGCCCGGGGTGCGCAGCGCGTCCCACCCAGGCAGTGTTCGGTACGGCACCATGTACAGCGCACCGCCCCACAGCTCAGTTCCCATGCTCAATGCGCCGAGCAGCAGCGCAGAACCGGCGAGCAGGGCCCGCCAGTGCATGGCGAAGACAGAGACGAAGATTCCGGCTACAGCACATGTCAGCAACGCGAAGCCCGGCAACCAGGTGACCTCGTTGCCGCCCTTGACGCCGGCAAATGCATGGAGTCGGAACCCGCGGAGCGGTTCGCCCCACAGCCAGGAGGTTTCGGGCGGGGCAAACAACCCGCTGAACCGAGGTGAGTACCAACCAAGCTCTTGGTGACCGCGGCGCACCATATAGCGGTCGGCGACGCGTAGCGACACCCGCGCCATGAAGTAAGTCACGCTGATGAAGCCGAGGCTGCCGCCGAGATTGGCCCATAGCATCGCGCGAGGAAGCCTGGGACGGCGGCAGACAAACCACCCCACCACGGCGATGCCACCCAACGCGACGAGGAGGTAGAAGAACGGGACGCCTGTGGCAAAGCCCAGCGTGATCTGCCACGCCGCGACGGCCCATCCGGCGGCAATCCAGCCAGGGCGGATCTTGTCCGGACGGTACCCCTTACGTAGAGAAAATCCGTGCCCCCGCGCCAACGCAGCTAGGGCGAACGCCACGCCGCCGGTCGAAATAACCGTAATATGGCCCGACTGCGTGATGTGCCACGGCGCATACGCCCACGCCACCCCCGCCAGCAGTGCGCCGGGCCGTCGCGAGCCTAGCTGCCTGGCGAGCGCATATGCCCCGGCAAACGCCATCGCATAGGCAAGCATGAGCAACACGTTGAACCGCACAATGGCGGCAACCGGACCGCTACCGATAAAGCTGGCGGGTAGGTACCCGAGGCCGGTATCGGTGAAGGCGAGGGAGTCAGGCTCGGGGTAAAAGGCGTTGGTCTGCCACAGCTGAGTCGGATGCTGAAACAGGACATGACCCGGCCAGCTCAAGATCCACGAGTACTCAGCCGGATCAGTGTTGTCATGCACGAACCCGTTGTCGATGTGCAGCGCCAGCGGCCAGGTCATGGCCACGGCCAGCACGACTGAAACGATCGAGATGAGGAACGATTCGGAGCGGACAACCACCCACGACCACCGCGCTAGCCGAACACTCAGCGGTACCTCTGCCGCGGGGGGAATCGCGGCGGTTTCAACGCCTGAGGCCTGATTCGCCAGAGTTGCTCGATCCATGCCGAGACAGTGTAGACACCCCAGGAATGCGAAAGAGGGAGGCGAGGCCTCCCTCTTTCGCATGGAAGCGAGATTAAGCTTCGTCGTCTAGGAAGTTCTTCAACCGATTGGTGTCTACCGGAACGCCGGGGCCCATGGTGGTGGTGAAGGTGACCTTCTTGAGGTAACGCCCCTTAGACGAGCTGGGCTTGGCTCGCATGATCTCGTCGAGCACCGCGCCGTAGTTTTCCACCAGCTTCTCGGTGTCGAAGCTGACCTTGCCGATGACCAGGTGAATGTTGGCCTGCTTGTCGATGCGGAAGTTGATCTTTCCGCCCTTGATCTCGTTCACGGCCTTGGTCACGTCCGGTGTGACGGTACCCGTCTTGGGGTTAGGCATGAGACCTCGCGGGCCCAGCACACGGGCGACGCGGCCGACCTTGGCCATCTGGTCCGGAGTGGCGATGGCGGCGTCAAAATCGAGCCAGCCCTCCTGGATCCGGGCGATGAGATCGTCACTGCCGACGGCGTCCGCGCCGGCGGCCTGCGCCTCGACGGCCTTATCGCCGACGGCGAAGACGATCACGCGGGCGGTCTTACCCGTGCCGTGGGGCAGATTGACGGTGCCTCGAACCATCTGGTCTGCCTTGCGCGGGTCCACACCCAGCCGGACGGCGACCTCGACAGTTGCGTCGTACTTCGTGGTCGAGGTGTCCCTGGCGAGCTTTGCCGCCTGCAACGGGGTGTAAAGAATGTCGCGATTGACCTTTTCAGCCGCCGCGGTGTAAGCCTTGCTGCGCTTCATGGTTTCTCCTTATGAGAGCCAGTGGTTGACGGGCCAGCGCCTGGCCCTCCCACGATTTCCTTGTTATTCGGTTTTGATCTAAACCTGGAGCAAGCCGCCTATTTAATAGTTATTCCCATGGACCTGGCAGTTCCGGAGATGATCTTCTCGGCTTGGTCGAGGTCGTTGGCATTCAGGTCGGCCATCTTGGTCTGGGCAATCTCGCGGAGCTGGTCACGGGTGACCGTGGCGACCTTAGTCTTGTGCGGCTCGGCGGAGCCCTTCTCCACGCCCGCGGCCTTGAGTAGCAGCTTCGCAGCCGGCGAGGTCTTGGTAACGAAGGTGAAGGAGCGGTCTTCGTACACGGAGATCTCGACCGGCACGATGTTGCCGCGCTGATTCTCGGTAGCGGCATTGTAGGCCTTGCAGAACTCCATAATGTTCACGCCATGCTGCCCCAACGCCGGACCGACCGGCGGAGCAGGGTTTGCCGCGCCTGCAGCGATCTGAAGCTTGATGACCGTGCTGAGTTTCTTCTTTGGAGGCATTCGAATTTCCCAGTTATAGACAGTTACCCGACCGGCGTTGCGCCGTCGGTGATGGCCCCCACCGGGCCCTCGATGAAGTACGACAGTTAAATTTTCGCAACCTGATTGAAGTTGAGCTCCACCGGGGTCTCCCGGCCGAAGATCGACACCAGAACCTTGAGCTTCTGCGCCTCGGTGTTGATCTCGGAGATCGACGCCGGAAGCGTGGCGAAGGCACCCTCGGTAACGGTGACCGAGTCGCCGACCTCGAAGTCCAGTACCCGAATCTGCGGCTTGGCTTCCTTCTTCACCGTCGGGGACAAGATGCGCAGCACCTCGTCGATGCTCAGCGGAGTCGGGTGATCGGACCGGGATGTGGTTCCGACGAATCCGGTGACACCCGGGGTGTTGCGGACCGCGGACCACGACTCGGGAGTGAGGTCCATACGCACCAGAATGTAGCCCGGGAAGACCTTGCTCTGCACCTGCTGCCGCTTGCCGTTCTTGACCTCGGTGATCTCCTGGGTCGGCACCTCGATCTGGAAGATGAAGTCCTCCATGTCGAGGCTGGAGATCCGGCTCTCCAGGTTGGTCTTCACCTTGTTCTCGTAGCCGGCATATGAGTGCACGACATACCAGTCGCCCGGGGCGCGACGCAGCGCATCGCGCAACTCGGTTACCGGATCGCTGGGGTCGGCCGAGCCGCTGGGGTCGGCCGAGCCGCTGGGGTCAACCGAATCGCTAGAGCCGGGATTGACGTCGGTTGCGACGGCGACAGGGCCGTCGGTCACATCAGCCGCTGACGTGGCTTCCGCCACGGCGCTGACTTCGTTGTCTACATCAGACACGTATTCGCTCACTCCCTGCGGTACCGCATATGTTCATTACATCCGTGCGGCGAGGCATGCCGCCTGGGCCACTTTTCGTTCTGATTTAGTAATCAGGATTTTCCAAATATCCACAAAACTGCTTTACCCAGGCCAAAGTCAAGGGTGGCGATAAGCGCCGTCATGACCGCCAGAAACACCACGACCACCGTGGTGAAGGTGATGAGCTCTGACCGCGTGGGCCATACGACCTTGCGAAGCTCGGAGACCACTTCCCGAAAGAACCGAGAGAGCTGAACGAAAATGTTGCCGCGCGAGCCACTCTTGGAGCCCTTGGCCGACGAGTCTTTACCCTCGGAGCGTTCGGCTACCGCCTTACTCGCCACTAGAATCCCTCATTCGACGCAACAGCTTTTCAGGTCCTCACCGGCACAATGCCGGCGGCAGGGGTGACAGGACTCGAACCTGCAACCTGCGGTTTTGGAGACCGCTGCTCTACCAATTGAGCCACACCCCTATAACACAATCGTGACGGACACCTCGCCCATGCCGCCGCGGCAAGCAT
>DATATO010000172.1:0-1621 GCA_036268755.1 Mycobacteriales bacterium
ATTCGGTAACCTCCAACCCGGTTGCGGTCTACATCCATGCGCCGATCACCGCCATCAATCTCGTGGGGCCGTCGCAATGCCAATCGCAGGGCAGCGTTTCGCAACTGGATGCCAGCGCGTACTACGTTGCGGGCGGAAAACAGACCCTGCTGTGCGCGCCGGGCGCGTCCTCGGTTCCATCATGCGAGGCTTCCATCGGTACCTTGAGCTTCACCGCGGGCACCGCGTCCGTCGCGACGATCAACGCCGATAACAACCAGATCACGGCCAACCAGCCCGGCACCACCGTAATCACGGCCTCCATCGCGGGCTCGGGCTCATCGGCGGGCTACTTCTCCACGTGCTCACCCTCTTCGATCAGCGTGACACTCGCCAACGGAACCACCTCAGGGGCCATTCCGCAGGGTGTGCCGCAGAACCTGACGACTACGGTTTACGACACCAACGTGACCAAGTGCCCGCCGTTCGGATGCCCCATCACCGGCCTGGCGCTGGGCTACCAGTCCACCAATCCGATCGACGTCAGCGTCGGCAGCGGCGGCTCCATCTCCACCAGCTTTCCGGGCACCGCATCGGTGAACGTCATCTGCCAGCCGTCCGTTTGCAATCCGGCCCCGATTAACCAGATTGGCTTGAACGGCACCGGCCTGCCGATCTCCTCGAATCCGGTCACCATTACGGTACCCGGCACCGCCAGTGAATTTGCCTGGTTCTCGTCTCCAGGGCAGTCGCAGTACTTTGCCTCTGTCCAGCTTCTTACCGGAGCGTTCGGTTCCAACGTGCGCCTGCCGTATGTGCCCAACTCCATGATGATGGACCGCGGCGGCAACTCGCTTTACTTCGGCTCCCCGCGCGAGCTGATGGTCTACAGCACATCCAGCAACACCATCAGCAAGCAGGACCCGAGCGCCCCCGGAGTGGTGCTGGCGGTGTCCCCGAGCGACTCGCAGTTGCTGATCAACGACCAGGCGCGCCAGCTCTTCTACCTCTACAACGCGACCGCCGGCAGCTTCACGACCTTTGGCGGCATGGGCGCTGCCGCGCAGTGGACACCCGATTCCCAGACTCTCTACATTGTCGATAACGCGGAGTTGAATACCCCTGCGAGCTGCTCAACCCCGTTGATTACCGGCCACACCGACACGCTCTATATCTACAACGTGAACACCGGCTGGACGACGGAGCCACTGCCGCCGAGCCCCTTGCCAGACAGCGCGCGCCCCTCCTGTACCACGCCGCCAAACTCAGCTATGCCGCTGACGGCGCAGACGCCGGCGATCACGGTGCCGGGAGTCGGCGCTTACCTGAGAGGCGAGCCCACGGTGGCCCACACCTGGTGCCCGACCGGGACGGTAGGCAACAACTCCACCATCCAGTTCTACCCGCAGGGCGACTCCGAGCCGGTGCAGTCCGATGTGATGGGCGCCACCGTCGACGGCCAGCACATTCTCTCGGCATCCTCGACAGGCGGCGGAGGGATCACGCTCAACGACATTGCCGTGAAGGTTCCGACGATCACCAACAATGGGATTCCCACGCCGGTGCAGTGCCCCGTGACCACCACCGGCACGGCTCCCAACCAGGTGCAGACGCTTGGGGCTCTTCCCATCGCCAGCACCTT
>DATATO010000173.1:0-2663 GCA_036268755.1 Mycobacteriales bacterium
GTCGTTCCAGTACGGCGTCGCGATGACAATCTTCGTGGATGCCTCATAGACCACCGGCAGCATCAAGTTGATCAGGCCAGCAGCCGCAGCGCCCAGTAAGGTCCAAGTGATCAGCATCAAAGACTTGCTGCGCATGAGGGCGAGCAACGCAAACATATCCGTCATGATCCGAACCCCATTAGCTTCAGGCTCTCGATGATCTTGTCGGCGCAGTAGGTCTCACCGGCGCCGTTGAGGTGGGTGCCGTCCCCGTCCTGCCTCAGCAGCGGCTTCACATCGATGTCGCGATACCAGCTCTGGGCCACGGGATCGATCACGTACGCGCCGAAGCTTTCGGCCGTGCGGCGAAGTCCGTCCGCCACGGCGGGATAGTTCTCTGTCTCATCCGCCGTGGCGGAGGCGGGAAGCATGACGATGACCTTGGCCTTCGGCCAGTCCGAGCGAACCTTCCTGAGGTAGTCATCGGCTGCCGCCACCACCGACTCCGGTGGTTCACCAAGGTCATGTCGCCCGCCGTCGATGAGAACGTAGTCGACGTGATACGTCGCCGCATCCGCATCGAGGCGATCAATGAACGGGACGCGCGCAGGATTGTGCGTGTCGGCGCCGCGGACAAAGCCTGGACCGTCTCGGCCATCGAGGGCCAGGCTCCAGCCCATGCGGTCGGCGACCAAATCGGGATATGCGATGGCATACGAGTCGCGGACGACGAGCAACGTGGGTTTGTAGTCGAACATGATCGAGGCCAACGGCGTGACGTCGCGAGGCGCGGCTTGGCCGTGCGGGGGCTCGGCGCTAGGCAACCCATAGCAGGCCAGGCCGACGACAGTCGACGCCAACACCGCGACGGCAGTCACATTGATTGCCCGGCGTGCGCCGCGCAGCGTGTCAAGCGCAGACATGATCGGCCCTTAGCTGCTCTCTGCCCAACCCGGGCAGTAGTTCGGGGGAGACGTCGGGCGCACGAGCTCGCGAGTTTGGCTTCTTTCGCTGCGAAACGAAAGCCGAGAACGCCACAACGCAAGCCAGGAAAACAGCGGCCTGCAGAAGTGAGCCGCGCAGCAGAATCATCAAGTAGAACGGCAGAATGCATCCGAGCAGACCCGGCATTCGGTGGAAGGTGAGTTCAGCGTTCAATCGGGTGTCCCAGCGATGCAAGGCGAAGCCCAGGGCGAACATTCCGACGGCGAGCAGCAGCCAGCTTCCATTCAGATAAAACTCGATCCACAAGGGTGCAGATAAATTAGTAAAGGTGTAGCCGCGCCCCGCAGCGATGTATCCCCCGGTATCCACCGGTTTGGCGGTCCACATAGTCCTTGGCACCCAGAAAAGCAGCACACCGGCAAATTGCTTCAACAGCACAATTCCGTCCCGCGCGCCGACCAGATATCCGTTCATCAATTGCGCGAAGGAGTCGTAATCACCTGTCAGCAGCGACTGGATGGGATTCGACGCCTTCAGCTGACCCTCGGTGCTGGCGCGGAATGCGTCGGCGAGCGGGAAGATCAGGAGCATCCCGGCCAGAAACCCGCACGCGGTAATGCGGAAACGCTGCCTCGTAGCGAATAGTCCAAACGCCGTTGCGACGGAAAGAATTGCCGTGCCAGACATGTAACGCGGGTTGGATATCGGGTTCATAAGGACGGTCAGGAAAATACCTACGACGACAAGCAGCACCGTGTTGCTGCCCATGACAATTGAGGAGATATTCTCGCCCCGCAGACGTGCGCTCTTCGCTTCTCTACGGACGCGTATCAGCGCTAGAAAGGCTACGAGCGGCGCCGTCAAAGTAGCCCCTCGCAGGATCGGAAATGTGGCGGTTTGCCCCCAGGCATCGTTTAGGCCAGTAGCTACTTCCGTACGGCTCTGCAGAAAGATGGTCCAGCCCAGGTGTGAGAGGAAGTAGATGTCGATGAGAAGGGCAATCGCGGAAAGCACAATGGTGCGTGGGTAATCGATGGTGAATACCTGCCTCACGACGTCATAGGCGCGCTCGGCGTTCGGACGCCGCCGCGCTGACGCGACGCTGTCAAAACCGGCCCCGCAGAGAAATGCGCCACATCCGACGAGGACGATCAACGTGGCCGCAGCGACGTAGGTGCTGTCGATGCGGGGCACGGTGAGGGGCCAGAAGTCTTGTCGAAGCTGAACCAGCGGGGCCAAGCCCAAAAAAATGTAGCTATAGCACCAGAACATCATTTCGAACAGCCGCCGTTCACCCTTGCCTATCAAGAAGGCGAACCGTGCGGCGGAGATTGCTATCGCCGGAAGCGGCCACAGCCAGGACGTGTCAGTGGGGATTTCGGTGACGCGGATGATCGCGACGGGGACGAACACTGCCATCGTGGCAAAAACCGACAGGGCGATAAGCGGCCCGTTCACCTGTGTCGTCTCACCTAGGCGCAGCCTTGTCGCGAGTGGCAGCGGTCTTGGCATGCCGACCTGCACAAGGTCGTTGGCGGCGGCGACAGCCCCCGCTGCAGGCGAAGAATACGGCGCCACCCTCTGGCGGTCCGGTCCCGAGGGGCCGGTCGGCGTGGCCCACGGCTTGACTTGGAGCAGTGCCAACGCCGTGACGAACATGGTCGCTGTCACGAGACCGACCGCGACCCCCACCGCCGTTCGGAAAAGCGCCGCAACGCCGACTGCGGTCACGACCATGA
>DATATO010000174.1:0-2206 GCA_036268755.1 Mycobacteriales bacterium
AAACCCCGAGCAGCTGCCGGTGGTGGTCGATTACCCGATCCACGGCGATCGCCCCGAGTTCCGCGTCGAACCCCGGCGCCGCCGAAACGAGTTCCGCCAGTTCAATCTCCGTGCCGGACGCGGCCTGCGGCGCGTCGTGCGTCGGCTCCAACGTCTCGAGCAGCTCGCCGTCGTCGAGGAGCTGGACGCCGTCCGGCAGCGTTTGCAGCAGCTGCGCCGACACCAGGCTGTTGAGATAGGACAGCTGTGGCGCCTGGGCGTTGGCGAACGGCCGCCGCCGCAGTGCCACCGTGTCGGTGTGGAGCCCGAGTCGCCGAGAGTCCGGCGGCACCACGCCGTCCAGGACGTAACTGTGCCCGGAGGTAAGGAGATGAAGCAGCGCCTTGCGTGCCGCTTCCCTTCGGGCAGGGCCGCCGGGTTGTCGCGCGACTGCGGCGAATCGACCCCTAATCTGCGTTATCTCTTCATGCATCAGTTGTTCGATGCTGGCCGTCACCGGCGGTGGCGAGAGCATGTGTCGATGCCGGGCCGCGGCGATGCGCCGCAGGGCCCAGCTGTGGCGACGTTCGCCCTGCTCGGGTCCTGCCATGGTGTGAGTGTCCAGTCCCTATGAATCCAGCCCTATGAGCCCAGCTCCACATCGGTGAGCTTGACCTCTTTGGCTGGTGTCCCGTCGCCGGGCCGTGTCTCGTTCTTTACCCCGCCCGGGACGATTTTATCGGTGATCACATCGAGGCCCCGGCTGACCTTGCCGATCAACGAGTAATCGGCGGTCAGGGGCGGGCTGTCTTTATACACGATGAAGAACTGGCTGCCATTGGAGTTGGGGTCGTCGGGCTGCCGCGCCAGCGCGACGCTGCCCACCGGATAGGGCGGATGATCGTTGGTCGGGGTGTTTTCCACGCCGTACTGGTAGGAGGGGCCGCCAATGCCGTCGCCGAAGGGATCACCGCACTGCAACACATAGATGTCCTGCACGGTGAGCCGGTGGCAGACGGTGTTGTTGAAGAAACCTCGGTGAATCAGGTAGTCGAAGCTGTTGACCGAACAGGGAGCCGCGGAACGATCCAGTGCCAGGTCGAGCTTGCCGAAGTTGGTATTGAGCGCAACCTTCAGCGTGCCAGAGTCGGGCACGTGTGAGGTTGGCGGTTTGCCGACGTCCTTGATGTGATCGTTGCCGCGACGGGCGTCCAGATACACGCAGGTCGGGCCGGCCTTGCTCGCGGGCTTGTCATCGTCGGTGACCACGACGATGACAATCGTCACCGTGATCAGTGCGATCAGGGTCAACCCTGCGCCCAGGCCGGCGAGGAGCTGCCGTCGACGGCGGGCATGCGAGGCCCGGCGGGCCATGTGCCGTTCCAGCTTTTTGCGCGCAACCTCGCGCTGCCGGTCCTTCGATGGCACAGTTGACTCCCTCGCCGCTTGGCTTTCTCGACGCACGATACCGGAGCGCCGCCAGCCAACCGTTACCGGCAACTTGCCGGTGCCCGACCGGAACGCACCTGATTCGAGCCGGCCGAGTGAGCGCAAGTAGATTAAGGCGGGTGACGCGCTTTACTGCCCCCAAGGGCACCTACGACCTGCTACCCGGCCAATCGCAGACCTTCCTGGCCGTGGTTGACGCCCTCAGCTCCGCCGCGCGTCATGCGGGTTACTCCTACGCTCAGACCCCGATGTTCGAGGACACCGCGTTGTATCGGCGGAGCGTGGGGGAGTCCACGGACGTGGTCAGCAAGGAGATGTACACCTTCGACGACAAGGGCGGCCGTTCGCTGACCCTGCGGCCCGAGGGCACCGCCGGGGTGATGCGCGCGATCGTGGAGCATAACCTGCTGTCCGGTCAGCTGCCAGTGAAACTCTGGTATACCGGGCCTAACTTCCGCTACGAGCAGCCGCAGTCTGGACGGTACCGGCAGCACGTGCAGGTCGGCATCGAGGCGGTGGGGGTCGACGATCCCGCGCTGGACGCCGAGGTCATTTCGGTCGCGGTGGCCGGCCACCGTGCGCTCGGCCTGTGCAACGTTCGACTGCTGCTCAACTCGCTGGGCGACGCCAACTGTCGACCGCAGTATCGGGAGCTGCTGCAGGACTTTCTCGCCGGCTGCGACCTGGACGAGCCGACACGCGAGCGGGCGAAGCTCAATCCGCTGCGGGTGCTGGACGACAAGCGGCCCGAGGTCGCGAGCCAGCTGGCCGACGCGCC
>DATATO010000175.1:0-2965 GCA_036268755.1 Mycobacteriales bacterium
CCGGAAACGAGATCATCATTCAAGGCGGCGCCGGCAGAGACGTCACCTATGCCCGCGCAATGGGGCCAATGCAGTTTCTCCCCGGCACCTGGGCGCGTTACGCCGCTGACGGTGACGGTGACGGTGTGGCCGATCCACAGAACCTTTATGACTCCACGCTGGCGGCCGCCCGATATCTGTGCAGCGGCGGCCTCAATCTACGGGACCAGCCGCAACTCATGTCGGCGATCCTGCGTTACAACAACTCGATAGCCTACGCGCGCAACGTATTAGGTTGGGCTGCCGCATATGGTAGCGGCGTCGCACCGATGGACCTGCCGCCGCTCACTGGACCTCCGCCACCGCTCGCAGATGTGCATTTGGAGAATCCTGAGGGCCTTGGCCCAGGCCTCCCGCTCAACGTTCACGGATTGCCATCGACCGACCCGCTCGCCCAGCTGCCGTTGATTGACCTCGGCCAACCGGGTCCACTCAGCCGGCAGCCTGGCGGGCCAGGGCCGTCCGCCAATGGATCACCGTCGAATTGCACAGTCATCTGTATCGGATCTAAGAGCTTCTAGGTGGTCGCGTTCCGCACCTTGGTGTCTCGCGATGAAGGCGAAAGAAGGACGGCCAGAGATGCAATTTATGCTCGAATACCCAGTTGCTCAAACGCCTTACAGTGCCGAATTCCTTGAGCCCAAGATGTTGAGCGCCGTCGCGGTGGGCGCCGAACGGGCAGGATTTACGTCTATCGGCTTCACCGATCACCCTGCGCCGTCGGAGAAATGGATGCGCGCCGGCGGACATGACTCACTAGATCCGTTCTCGGCGTTAGCCTTCTGCGCAGCGGCCACCACGAAGCTGCGCCTGACGACCTATCTACTCGTCGCGCCCTATCGGAACCCGCTGCTGATCGCAAAGTGTGCGGCGACTGTTGACGTGCTCTCAAAAGGTCGACTGGTGCTTGCACTGGGGGCGGGCTACCTGCGCTCGGAGTTCGCGGCGCTCGGGGTGGACTTCGCGAAGCGCAACGAGGTGCTCGACGAGGCCGTCACCGCGATGACAGGGATCTGGTCGACCGACGGGTTCAGCTATGCGGGCGAACACTTCGTAGCGATCGGCCAGACGGCGCGGCCGCGTCCAATTCAACGTCCGATACCAATTTGGTTCGGCGGCAACAGCACCCGTGCACGTGAACGAGTTGCGCGGTGCGGGCAGGGCTGGGCGCCGCTGTTGAACAGTCCAACGGCAGCCAAGACCAACCGCACCGCATTATTGGACACACCGCAGAAGCTTGCGACGGCGGTCGAGGAGTTGCGCGAGCTTGTCCTCGCCGAGGGCCGCGATCCCGCACGAGTCGACGTACAGGTCGAAACACCGCAGGCCGGCGCATGGGCAACCGAAGCGAGTCTCCAGCATCACCTCGATCATTTAGGCACGCTCAAGGCTCTGGGTGTCACGTCGTTCGTCGTCAAGGTGCCCGCCAATGACCCGCGCCGGGCCATCGACGAACTAGAACGCTACGCATGTGACGTCATCGCAAGGTGTTGACTTGAGTCGTCAGCCTGTCGACAGTGCGTGAATAGGAGTTAGCATTTTGATCGGCTAGCGATTCTACTTAATCGCAGATGGCATCAAGTGAGACACCTTGCATCACTGCAGCTCGCGGCATGGCGATATGACACGGAAATTGGGAACCTGATATGTAGGCGGTTTTGTCAAGAGGGTAGGTGAAAGCCGCCCCGGTCGATAGCCGGGGCGGCTTTCGTTTTGGCTGGCCTGGTTGGGATATACGCGGGTTGGGTACCGCAGGACGAAGATTCGGATGTGAACGTTACTGCTGTCTACAGGCGAGCATCACGGACGTTTCAAGGAACGAAACTCAGAGCTGCGCGGGCCGTACGATGGTGGATCTAAGGGAGCCAAATGTGCACAACCGTACGGTTCTAGGATCCGCCACGAAGATGAGAAAAACGCCTCCGCCATCTTGATGAGAATTCTGCAAACCTGCTGCTAGGGGAGCCGGCTTCCGCCACAATCTTTGAGAACCGACAGGATTGTCGATTCTCAAACTCTTTGTCATGTTCTCATCTGGCTTGTCATCTGTTTGTCATTTTGGACACGGCGGTGAGATTATGGGGGTGATCCTGAGATCAGGGACACGCTGTGGTGCCCGCCGGCCGAACAGGTGGTGGCACCGCTAGCTAGGCGCCTCGTGCCAAGAACGCCTCGCGGCTGGGGCGTACGCCCTGCGGCGAAGCATCCTGAGCCACCGCGATGGCGCCCGGGTCTTCGCGGGCACATTCGCAGCAGACCCAGCGACCTTTCAAATCACTGAGGCGGCACTACAAGCTTGGCAGGACGCGGGCCTCCCGCTCGCCGAATCTGCGCAACGTACGGTTCTCTTGCGCCACTTTGTCGTTGGTTTCTGCATAGAAGAACAAGAACTGGCGGAACTGCGCAAGGAACACGGCGAGGCCCTTCTCCAGGAACTGAAGGTTGTAGCCGATCCCGCGCGCTTTCCACTCACCTCGAAGGCTTTACCAGCAATCCTGAAGGCAAATACCGAGAAACGCTTCGAACTCGGCCTACGTCTCATGCTCGCCGGTGTCTAGTGCGGGCACGCTCCTCTACAACCACAAGCTGAGCGCGTGCGAGGCCGGTCAAGCAATGAACTCGTTCCGGTGTTCACCCACGAGTTCGGAAGAAGGTGGTTGGCCGGTGGCCATGCGGGCCTAAACTAGCTCTGGATGCATTCGCGATCGTGGTGGTCGAAGGCCAGATCACCGCGGCAAGGAATAACTAAGCATGCCAAGCAGATCCACCGTCGACCTGGCAGACCCGGCTGCAGTCAGACTCGCTTTAGTGTGATGTCGAGGATGACCTTGACAGGCTTTGTGGTGCCCCATCGGGTGATCCCATACTCCTTGGGTGATACGACCACCGTGGCGGTGTAGCGGGGTGGGCCCGCTGTGGTCGACCG
>DATATO010000176.1:0-2913 GCA_036268755.1 Mycobacteriales bacterium
AGACCGCCAACAACACGCTCGACGTCGGCTTTAAGCCGCTCAGCACCGACCGCCGCGTCCGCACCCTCACCGTCAGCGGCACCACCGTGTATGCCGGGGGCATCTTCACCAGCACCATGGGTCAGCCCCGCAACCGGGTGGCCGCGTTCAATCGCACCAACGGCGCACTCCTGCCATGGGCGCCCAACGTGGCCGGCAACGGCAGTAACCCCTGCTGCAACGGGGGCGTTATGGCGATGGTGATGTCGCCTGACCAAAGCCGAGTCATCATCGGCGGCGGATTCGACAGCATCAATGGCGCCGCAATCCATGGCCTAGCGGCGGTGGACGCCACGAGCGGCGCCAACGCTCGCTGGGACTACCGGGGTGTCATTCGCACCAATGCGGTCACCAAGCTGGTGACCGACAGCAACACTGTCTATGCCGCCATCGACGACTACGGCACCAGTGACGGCCGGATAGCGCTCGACCCCAACACGGGCCGGGCACGTTGGGTGGACCTGTGCCGGGGAGCTACCTGGGCACTGGCTGTGATCGACAAGGTGCTCTACAGCGGCTCACACGCTCACGACTGCTCCCGGGTGCAGGGCGGGTTCCCGGAGATTTCCACCGGGCCCGACCCCAAGTGGCAGCGGCTGCTGGCACAGACCACCGACGGCAACTCCACCCGCATCCTGCGCTGGTTCCCCAACACCAACGGCGGCGACTACAGCCTGCCGTCCGACCAGACACCGTCCCGGCTCGGACCCCGCACCATGACAGCCGCGGGCGACAGCTTGTGGGTTGGTGGTTCGTTCACGGTCGTCAACGGCAAGCCGCAGCAGTCCCTCATCCGGTTTACGCCACAGCCTGGGCCCTCAGCAAAGGTCATACCGCAGCCGGACGGACCGCAGGCCAAGCTGGATGCGGCGCGGCCGGATCTACCGCCGAGCGATAACGGCAACTTCCCCGGTGGCCCGGCACCGGACGGTAAGCCGGATCCGGGAATCGACAACCAGCCCGCTCCGACCCGGAAGTGAACAGTAGGTCACTCGGCCCACACGGCTTGCCCATGTGGGCCGAGCCCTTATGCGGAGGCTCGGCACGTCCGAGTAGCAGCGATCGTTGACCTTTCGGCCCGCACGGCTTGCCCATGTGGGCCGAAAGCGTCTCCGCTGCGCCACAGTTGCCATAAATCGCTCCGGATCAGGGTGATTACGTCGATAGCCTCGCGATGCTGCGCCTCCGGCAGCCGGCACTGATAGGGAGACTCCGGTGCATCGCGTTCTTAAACTTTCGGCGATCTCAGCGGTTGCCGCCAGCATGATGTTCACCATGCTGCTGGGATCGGCGGCCGGCGCCGCACCGGGAGACACTGTCCCGGATCTGAACATCAAGCCCGCCCCCGGCGACCCGCCCACCGTCAGCCAGGTTTCGCAGGCTACCTGGCAGACAAACGGCATCGTCTGGGCGATGGAGACCGTCGGCAACGTGGTCTACGTAGGTGGAAACTTCACCAAGGTCCGCCCACCCGGCGCGAAGGCGGGGCAACAGGAGCAGGCCAGGAAGAACATGGCCGCCTTCGACGCCAAAACCGGCGCGCTGCTGCCGTTCAGCCACAACTTCACGGCAGCAACCGCCACGGCCGGTAGAGGGGAACGTCCCGACAGCAGCTGCACCGTGAACTGGACGACCCGCAGCTACACCTGCGACACCGTCTATGAGATCCGCAAGTCTCCTGACGGCAAGACCATCTACGTGGGCGGCGACTTCACCAAGGTGGACGACGCCGCTCACAGCAAGCTTGCCGCGTTCAATGTCGCCGACAACTCCCTCAACGCGACGTTCAAGCCGGCCGGCACCGACCGCCGGGTGCGCTCGCTCGCGGTCAGCGACAGTGCCGTATACGCGGGCGGCATCTTCACCAAGTTCGGCGGCCAGGCCCGCAACAAGCTGGCCGCGTTCAATCGCACCAACGGGGCGCTGCTGCCCTGGGCGCCCAAGTACAGCGGCAACGGTCCCAACGGCGGCGTCATCGCTATGACCATGTCTCCCGACAAGAGCCGCGTCATCCTCGCCGGCGAATTCTCCTCCATCAACGGCCGCGGCATTCAGGGCCTGGACGCCGTGAACGCCAGCGACGGGACGTCGGTTCCGTGGGAATGGCGCGGTATCCGGGGCGAGGCCTTCGGCACGGACGTGACGACGGATGCCGACACGGTATATGCCACGGCCGAAAGCCGAACCACCGGCGGGTTTG
This sequence comes from Mycobacteriales bacterium, assembly GCA_036268755.1. Lineage (GTDB taxonomy): Bacteria > Actinomycetota > Actinomycetes > Mycobacteriales > QHCE01 > DATATO01. Next base: position 2,240 of record DATATO010000176.1, read on the forward strand.
AGGGTCGCGTGGCGCTCGATCCCAACACCGGACGTGCGCGCTGGGTGGACACGTGCAAGGGAGCGACCTGGTCGGTCGCGGTGATCGGCAAGGTGCTCTACAGCGGCTCCCACGCCCATGACTGCTCCGACACCCGAGGTGGATTCGATGACATCGCCGACGGCCGGAACCCGAAGTGGCAACATCTGCTGGCGCAGACCACAGACGGCAACTCCACCCGCATCCTGAAGTGGTTCCCCAACACCAACGGCGGCGACCCGAGCCTGCCCGAGGACCAGACGCCCGCGCGGCTAGGACCCCGCACCATGACGGCGGCGGGCGACAACCTGTGGGTGGGCGGACAGTTCACCGTCGTAAACGGCAAGCCGCAACAGTCCATGGTTCGATTTGCCCCGCAGGGCGGCCAGGCGCCTCCGGTGCAGGCTGCTCCGAGGAACGCTCAGAACCCGCCTGCGCAGGATCAGAACCCGGATAAGTCCGATGCCGACGGAAACCTGCCTCCGACCTTCCCCGGCGGACCGCCCCCGGATGGTAAGCCCAACCCGGGCGTCGACAACCAGCGCGCGCCGGGCGGTGCAGGCGGTGCGCCGCAGGGCGATAAGCCCGGTACCGAGATCAAGCCGACGGCGCAATCCACGACCAAGCCTTCGATTAAGCCGACCAAACCGGTAACA
>DATATO010000177.1:0-6278 GCA_036268755.1 Mycobacteriales bacterium
CACGCACCGCCCGCTTCGGTGTGCCGGTCGGCGGCGTGCAGTACCGCGGAATGCTCGATTGCGGAGTGCACGAAGACATTGCCGGTGCGCCGGCGACCGGCCAATAACCCGCTCACCGCTATCGCCGCCGCCGCGCTGCCGCTCCCGCAGATCCGCAGCTCCTCCGTGCCGATCGAAAACTGCTCGGCGAGGCTTTCGCGTGCCGCATCTAGCAGTTGGCGGGCCTTACGGGCCTGCCCGTAGAGCCGGCGTGGGTCCGTCCAGCCGTCCGTCATCGCCGCTAGTAGCGCCTGAGAAGTCACGGAATGCGGCGGAGCCGCGGTGGCGGCATCGAAATAGCTAGAGTTGCTCACCGGCCAAGCCTAGCGAGGGCCTACCCACCAGGCAGTCACCTGCGCGAGTCGAGTAATCTCGCGGCCGTGATCTGTTTGCAGCGCCGGCGCTCTCCAAAGCGCACCGTGCATTCTCAACTCCGGCAACACGTGGCGCGGCGCGGCCGGAAGAGCCCTCTTGCGCTCGGCGCGCTGGGTCTGCTCGCCGCCGTGCTGCTGTCGGGATGCGACCGGAAAGAGGTCATGCGCTTCGGCTGGCCAGAGGGCATCACTCCGCAGGCTGAGCACATGCGCACATTGTGGACCTGGTCGGTCGTTGCCGCGCTCGTCGTCGGTGTCCTCGTGTGGGCCCTGATTTTTTGGTGTGTCGTCCGTTACCGCAAGAGGGGCGACGAGCTTCCCACCCAGACGCGTTTCAACGCGCCGCTCGAGGTGTTGTACACCCTCGGGCCGATCCTGATCGTGCTGGTGCTTTTTTACTACACCGCGGTCACGCAGACCTATGTGGACAAGAAGTCCAAGGTTCCCGACGTGACCGTGGACGTGGTCGCTAGCAAGTGGAATTGGGAATTCCAGTACCCGGGGCATCAGACGACCGGGCCCAACCCCACCACCGTCTCGACTATTGGCTCCAGCGATCGGGTCCCGGTTCTGGTGGTGCCTATCGATAAGACCGTTCGGTTCCGGGAACACTCTTTGGATGTCATCCACTCCTTCTGGGTGCCCGAGCTACTGTTCAAACGAGACGTGATCCCGGGGCGGATTAACTCCTTTGAGGTAACGGTGGACAAGATCGGTCATTATGTGGGGCATTGCGCCGAGCTATGCGGCGCATATCACTCGACTATGAACTTCGAGATGCGGTCCGTGACCTGGCAGAAATACCAGGCCTTCCTCGCCAAGCTGCAGTCCGGTGCCTCCACCCCGGACGCTCTCCGTTCCATCGGCGAGTCGCCATATGCCACGACCACGAGGCCGTTCAACACCGACCGTTCGGTCGCCAACCCGGTTTAGGCCAACGAGTATGTTGGACCTACGCATAGCACTCGGAGTGAATAGTCCATGAAGCTGGAATCCCGGATCTTCAACGGCCTTGCGCTGTTCCTGTTCATCATGGCCACGGTGTATTACATCTGGACCGATCACAGCGTCGAGCGTGCGGACTGGATCGGCACCACGGCGCTGGTTCTCTCCGGCGGCCTGTGCGGGCTATGCGGTATGTACTTCAGCTTCGTCGCGCGCCGCATCGAACCCCGACCGGAGGACCGCGACGACGCGGAGATCGACGAGGGCGCCGGCGAGCTCGGCTTCTTCAGCCCCGGCAGCTACTGGCCAGTCGGCATCGCGCTGTCGGTGGTGATCGCCGGTTTCGGCGCCATCTACTGGGCGCCATGGCTCTTGGTTGTGGGCGGGATAGCGATCATCGGCAGCGTGGGCGGCCTGTTGTTCGAGTACTACACCGGCAGCCGTGCCAGCCACTAGCGGCCCATCCCTACCGGCATTAGTCACAAAATGCCGGGTGGTGGTTACGATTTACTAGCCGCCCGCAACGGCAGTTAGCTGCCTGCCACCCACGCGTCGAGGACTCGCTTCGCGGCTCCGGTGTCGATCGCCGCCTCGGCGTCAGCCACCGCCCGCCGCAGGGCGTCGTGCAGCTCCGTATCGCTGGGCGGAACGTCACCGAAGCCTCGGTAGGCTGCGATCGCCGCCGCGGCGTTGATCACCGCCGCGTCCCGTACGGGGCCGCCTTCGCCGGCCAGCATGCGGCGCACCGCCGCCGCATTGGTGTCGGCGCCCCCGCCGGTGAGGTCGCCCCGGGCCGCGCGTGCAATCCCCAGCTGTACCGCGTCCACCTTTGCCTCGCGAACCGTGCCGTGCGACACCAGCCATATCCGAGTCGCGTCGGTCGTGGTGAACTCGTCGAGGCCGTCATCGCCGCGCATCACGAGCGCGGTGGTGCCGCGCCGGGCCAGCACATGGGCCAGAATAGGCGCCATGGCGGCGTCCGCGCAGCCGACGGCCAGTGCCAGCGGCCGGGCCGGGTTGCTGAGCGGGCCGAGGAAGTTGAAAACGGTGGGCACGCCGAGCTGCGCCCTGACCGGTGCCGCATGCCGAAGCCCGGGATGAAACTGGCGGGCGTAGCAGAAGCCGATGCCGCATCGCGTCACGTCCGTCGCGATCTGTCCGGCGGGCCGCTCCAGCTGGACGCCCAGCGCCTCCAGCACGTCGGCGGAGCCGCATTTGGACGACGCCGACCGGTTGCCGTGTTTGACGACGGTAGCCCCCGCCCCTGCCGCCACCAGCGCGGCCATGGTCGAGATGTTGACGGTGTTGGCGCCGTCGCCGCCGGTTCCCACCACATCCACTGCGGCCGGGATCGGCGTCATCGGCGTCATGTGCGCCAGCATCGCCGCCACCAGGCCGTCGACCTCGTCGGGAGTCTCGCCCTTGGTTCGCAGCGCGACGGCGAGCCCCGCGATTTGCGCCTCGGTCGCCTGACCGGTGATGATCTGGCTCATCGCCCAGGTTGTCTGTTCCGAAGTTAGATTTTCGCCGTGGATCAGTGCCGTCAATAGTTCCTTGAAACTCATGCTCGTACCGTACTGACCCGGCCTGTACTGGCGTCATGCCGTTTGCTGAGCACCTCGGCCACGGTGCGGGCGGTGAGGATCGGATCGGCAGGGTGGACGATGACGGCGTCCGCCTGGGACCACGCGGCCAGCCACCGGTCGGCCTGTCGTGCGATGAACAGGCAGACGGGAGGGCAGCTGGCGAGCTCGTTCTTAAGCTGACGGGAAATGCCCGCACCGCCGGTGGGCCAGGCCTCACCGTCTAACAGCAGGAGGTCGGCGGCGCCCGCGTCCGCGGCGGCAATCACCTGATCTATCGTCTCGGCGTCGACAAAGTCGACCTTGCCCAGTGCGGGGGAGGGCTTGTGTCCCACGGCAGTCCGCATCCGTTCCCTGGTGGTTGCGTCGTGGCTGTAGAGCAACACGGTGAACTCCGCCGGGTTGTATCGCTTGCGTCGTCTCTCGCCCGCTGAGCCGTCCATATCCGGATCGTACCGCGGCGACGGCCCTTTACAGTGTGACCCAACGGATGCAACCCCCCTCTCTGCGCGGTTAGCCGACAAGGCCATAATGCTCTGCGTGACTGCAGAAGTGGGATCGCTGCCGCGGGTGAAAACCCCTGCACCAGATCGTCGACAGATCCACTCGCTCAATCGCCCCAATATGGTCAGTGTGGGCACGGTGGTGTGGCTGTCCAGTGAGCTGATGTTTTTCGCAGCGTTGTTTGCCATGTACTTCTCTATCCGGGCCAACAGCCCGAAGCTGTGGGCGGAAGAGAGCGACAAGCTTGCCCTGCCTTACGCGTTGGCGTTCACGATCATCCTGGTGACCTCTTCGATCACCTGTCAGCTGGGCGTGTTCGACGCCGAGCGCGGCAACGCCGCCGGACTGCGGCGCTGGTTCACCGTCACCTTTGTAATGGGACTTGTGTTTGTGCTGGGCCAGGCCAATGAGTTCCGTAACCTGGTAACGCACGAAGGCCTGTCCATCAGCACCAACGGCTACGGATCGGTGTTCTACCTCACCACTGGATTTCACGGCCTGCACGTCATCGGTGGTTTGATCGCGTTCATTTTCATCATGATTCGCTCGACCATGGGGCGGTTCACTCCCGCCCAGGCCACCAGCGCGATCGTAGTTTCGTACTACTGGCACTTCGTGGACATTGTCTGGATCGGACTGTTCGCAACCATCTATCTCATTAGGTAATTGCTCGGCGATCCGCAAGGCTCATCAGTCAGCGAACAGGTGAAAGTATGAAGCTGTTCTTTAGTCGCTCGGTCTTTAGCGACTCCGCCCTCAGCGGCAAATTTTCGGAACGAACGCGCCGAATAGTGGTGCTCGTTCTGGCCCTGGTCATCGTGGGCGGCGTCTACACCGCCTTCGCGCCGAGCTCGGCCGCGGACGATAACGCCAACGACTCGGCCACGCACAGTTCGGACGTGACAAAAGGCAAGCAGCTGTTCAATCAGGCCTGCGTCTCCTGCCACGGTTTCAACGCCGAGGGTGTCAAGGACAAGGGACCCAGTCTGATCGGCGTAGGTGCCTCCGCAGTGGAGTTCCAGGTCAGCACGGGCCGCATGCCGATGGCGCGCCAGGAGGCACAGGCTCAGCGCAAGCCGGCCAAGTTCAACGAGAAAGAAACCCGGCAGCTGGCCGCCTTCGTCGAGTCGTTGGGCGGCGGACCCGAGATCCCCAACGGAGGACTGCGCGGCGACCAGGTGCTTGGCGGCGAACTGTTCCGGGTGAACTGTGCGGCCTGTCACGGATTCTCCGCGAACGGTGGGGCGCTGTCGTCGGGCAAGTTTGCGCCGTCGTTGGCCGACGCCACGGACCGTCAGCTGTATGCCGCCATGCAGACCGGCCCGCAGAGTATGCCGGTCTTCGGCGATAATCAGCTCAAGCCGGACGAGAAGAAAGCGATCATCGCCTACGTCCAGGCCATGAAGGCGGACAAGGACCCAGGCGGTAACGGGCTCGGCCGCACCGGCCCGGTGCCGGAAGGCCTGGTCGTGTTCCTGGTAGGTATCGGGGCGCTTTTGGTCGCCACTGTGTGGATTGCGGGTAAGTCGTGAGCACCAAGAAGCCAAGTGACAAAGAGCTGTCGTCGGAGTCACAGCCGGGGGCTGAGCTGCAGTTTGAGACAAACTCGCAGCTAGACCTGTCGGACCCGTCGTTGACCGAGTTCGACCTGGTCAAGGAGGGCGCCCGCCGAGACGGTGTCGAGATCGTCCACTATCGGCCGAGGTTCGACCCCGAGCAGCTCAAGAGCCGGATCGAGAAGCGCATCGAGCGCACCATTGCGCTGTGCTTCTTGCTAACCGGCCTGGCGTCGGTGGCATTCATCGCCGTGTTCGGTTTCTGGCACTGGCATTACAAGCAGGGCGCGGGCGCCGATAAGTGGTTCACCCCGCTGCTCGGCACCTCGATGGCCGTCGCGCTGCTCGGCATCGGCGTCGGCCTCATTATTTGGAACAAGAAGTTGATGCCGGAGGAGCTGTCGATCCAGGACCGCCATGACGGCGCCTCCGACCCGGACGAGCGGGAACTCACCGCGGCCACCCTCACCAACCTGGCGGCCGATACGGGTATTACCCGTCGGCCGCTGCTCAAGGGCGCCGTGGCGCTGGGTCTGGCGCCGGTCGGGTTGATGGCCGTCGCTCCGCTGGGTGCGCTGCTCAAGAATCCGAAGCGGGAATTATTCAAGACCGGCTTCAAAAAGGGTGTTCGGTTGGTCCGATTGGACGGTTCGCCGATCCGCCCGGACGACATTTCCGCCGGCGGCATCGAGACGGTCTTCCCCGGAATTCCCGGCGGCGCGACCAACAAGCACGCCGATTCCCCGACGCTGCTGATTCATCTGCGCGAATCCGACGCGAAAAAGGTGAAGCCACGTAAGCGCAATATCGGTGACAACTACGGGAGCTTCTACGCCTACTCCAAGATCTGTACGCACGCTGGCTGCCCGGCCAGCCTGTACGAGCAGCAGACACAGCGTCTGCTGTGCCCGTGTCACCAGTCGCAGTTCGACGTTTTGCAGGGTTGCAAGCCGATTTTCGGACCGGCCTCTCGCGCCCTGCCGGCGCTGCCGATCGAGCTCGACGACGAGGGCTACTTCGTGGCCCGCTCGGACTACAAAGAGGCCATCGGCCCCGCATTTTGGGAGCGACCATGAATCTGAGCGTGCCCGCGCCTAAAGAAGATCAACTCAGTAGTATCTGGGAGCTGTCGTGAGACTTCCTAAAATTAAGCCGGCGGAGATCCCGGCCAACGCGGCGAAATGGGCGGATGACCGCCTAGCCGCGGCCGGCCCGGTTCGCAGGCTGATGAACAAGGTCTTCCCGGATCACTGGACCTTCATGCTGGGCGAGGTCGC
>DATATO010000178.1:0-12114 GCA_036268755.1 Mycobacteriales bacterium
GTCGAGCTGGAGGGCATCGTCGCTGTTGATGACCTTCTGGTGGTCGATGTCAAGACCGGGAAGCGAACGCGGCGCCGAACCCGTGGCCAGGACAATGTTGCGACCGGTGTACTGCCGGTCGCCAACCTGCACGGTGTTCGGTGAGACCAGGCGACCCTCACCCTCGACCGTGGTGATGCCGTCACCGCCGAGCAGGCCCTTGAGGCCGCTATAGAGCCGGGAGGTAACGCCCTCCTTGTAGGCATTGACGGCGGTCATGTCGATGCCACCGAACTCCGCCTTCACACCGAACTGCTCGCTTTCGCGGGTGGCGTCGGCCACCTCGGCAGCGTGCAGCAGCGCTTTGGTGGGAATACACCCCTGGTGCAGGCAGGTTCCGCCGAGCTTGCCCTTCTCGATGAGGAGGACCTTTTGGCCCAGCTGGGCGGCGCGCAACGCGCACGAGTAACCGCCGCTTCCGCCACCCAGGATTACTACGTCGTACGGCTGGTCGGAAGCAGCCGGTGAATGCGTCACGCCGATCTCCTGACGTTCTCTAGCTCTACATATGTAATTCGGTCTAAGCCCGTCGCTTCCATCTTGGCACCTTGCGAGCACAGGCTGCCATGTGGGCAGCCTGGATAGACTCGCTACGGAGCACCGTCACACGGTGTCGGCCGATGGAAAGGAACCGAGCACCATGGGCTGGTTTAAACGTAAACCCCCGCCACGCTTTGCCGATGCGCCCTCATCTCAGGCCGTACAACATTTGGAGCGGTTCACCCAGAACCGCCGTGGCGTGGAGGCCTATGTCGAGCCTGAGACGAATGTCACCGCAATGACCGTTGTGCTGGTGGCCCACGACGGGGAATGGACCCGGCGCACCATCGGCTCCGCCCGGCAGGCGGCCAAGCTTGCCGGGCGGCTGGGTATCCCGATCTATGACGTTGCCGCCGTGGGATATCCGGGCCGAATGCGCGAATGGACGCGTCAGCAGAAACGTAAGCCTGCTGGTGCGTAGGCCTGTGCTTTACAAACCTTGGCCCCCGTGTCCTATAAGAAGGCTCCCAGGCACCCGCTTAAACTTTATCCACCCCGCACCAGTTGGCTTTGCCGTCGCCCCGATTGTCATCCGTGTAGGCAGTGAATGCAACGGTGATATCCCTACCGCTGTTGTCGGCGTAGGCGCCATGGAAGGTCAGCACATAGCCGTCACCCTTGGCCGATCCGCCGACCTGATTGAAATGCACTATTACTTGGCTGTCCGGCTTGGACGGATCCATGCTGGGAATGGTTTGCAGCAGATCATTCTTGGCCTGGTCGTTGGCCTTGCCGGCCTCGCATACGCTGCGCATCACACCGTCGACGTTGTGGGCGCTCAGGTTCGACTGTAGTTGGATACCTAGGTTCTGCAGGGCTGGTGGAACGCTTCCGCGCACCCCGATCCCATCGCTGGGATCCGGCAGGCTTCCGCCCGAATTCGACTTGGGGGTGGCGGAGTTCTCTGAGCCACTGGAGGACGACGAGCCGGCCTTATTATCCTTGGAGTCTTTGCCCTTACCGTCGCCACCGGCAAGAAGCACAATCGCGATGGTGATTCCGACAAGAAGAACAACGACACCGGCGATGCAGCCGATGATTAGCCCGGCCTTTCGGGGCGGTTTCGGCGGCTGGCCGTAGAACCCCTGATCGGGCTGACCGGGGTAATGGGGCTGACCGGGATAGCCCGGCTGTCCCGGATACCCCGGCTGTTGACCGGAGTACCCGGGCTGTCCCGGGTACCCCGAGATCGGCTGCGTCGGCTGGTTTTCTTGCGGTTCCTGCCAGCCTGGCTGTGGTGGCTGCATGTGCTCGCCTTCCTGCGGTGGTTCTGCTGCGGAACTTAATCCGGCAGCCTCTGTCGTTACCGTACCTTTGTCGGGTGTGCGCTAAGAGAAGGCCGAGAAGGCGCTGGACAGACCCGGTCCGGGAAGAAGATCCGCACGCCTATTGTGGTGCGGATCATGCCACGTGACCGGGCCGACGGTACCGTCGGCCTATGGACGCGACCGAGGGGCCGACAGGCCGGCATAGCCCGCTGCACGCCGAACACGAGGCCCTGGACGCCAGTTTCGGGGAGTTCTCCGGCTGGCTGATGCCGCTGCAGTACCCGGCCGGGGTGCTCGCCGAGCACGCCAGCGTGCGGGAGCGGGTCGGTATTTTCGACGTCTCACACCTCGGCACAGTTCGGGTCGCCGGAGCGGGGGCGGCCGACTATCTTAACCGTTGCCTCACCAACGACCTCGACCGTATTGGGCCGGGACGGGCACAGTACACGCTGGCCTGCAACGACAGCGGGGGAGTAGTTGACGACCTCATCGTCTACTGCTCGAATCGGGAGGATCTCCTGTGCGCGCCCAACGCGGCCAATGCTGAGACTGTGGCCGATCTTTTGGCCGTCGGTGCTCCCGCTTCCGTGACAGTGGAGAACCTTCACGGTGAGTTTGCCATCATCGCGGTACAGGGCCCTCGCTCAGCTGCGGTGCTTCGCTCAGTGGGCTTTCCGACGCCGTCCGCCTACATGACCTTTGAACAGCCGGACGATCCGGCCATGGCCGGACGGCTCATGGTGTGCCGCAGCGGATACACGGGCGAGCTCGGGTACGAGCTCATGATGTGGCGTGAGGGGGCAGCGGAGGTGTGGCGGCGGCTGCTGACTGCCGTGAAGGCGGAGGACGGGCTTCCCTGTGGTTTGGCCGCGCGCGACACGCTTCGCACCGAGATGGGCTATCCACTGCACGGCCACGAGCTGTCTACCGAAATTACTCCGGGGGAGGCGGGCCTGAACTGGGCTGTCGGCTGGAAGAAGCCGGAGTTTTGGGGCCGGGAGGCCCTGTTGGCGCAGCGCAGACGCGGCCCCGAATGGGTCAGCCGGGGGTTGGTGCTGCCGCGCGGCTCGGTACCCAGGCCGGGCATGGCCGTGTTCGACGGCACTGCGCCGGTGGGGGAGGTGACCAGTGGCACCTTTTCGCCCACGTTGCGCACGCCGATCGCGCTGGCGCGGATCCGCTCCGCCGCCGACGCCGAAACGCTGTCCGTCGAGGCCCGAGGCCGGCGGCTCCCCGCAACCGTGACGGCTCCACCCTTCGTGGTCACAAACGGCCTGCGTTAGCTGCTTGCTGGTTCCTACCAGTCGCGGGGCGTGACAGTCTCGTCAGCTGCCGGTTCGTCGGGTTCCTCGACGATGAATCCCCGATTGCCGTCGCTGTACCCGGAGTCGTAGCCGGCCTCGCCGCCGTGGGAATAGCCGCCGGCCTCGGCCTCCACCGGAATTCCACCCTCGGTGGGTGCGGCGTCCGAGCCGGGCTTGTCGGTTTCCTCCTCGGCCAGCCGCGAATTCCACGACCGCGCCGTGGCCTGCTCGTGTGCGGTCATGCCGTAGCGATCCGCCTCGAGGTATCCGTCCTGTTCGGCAAGGTCCATTCCACGATCCAGCGGATCGACCCCCAGCTCGTCTTCATCTGTGGCCTCGCTGGGCTCCAACTGTTCGGCGAAGTTGTCAGATTCCTCAGCCATGTTTCCTCCTGCGCGGTAGGCAATGTCGCGGCTTATCTACCCTGACGACCGGGACGCTAAACGGTCTACCGATGCGGCGAGCCCGAGCTGGATTTCCCCCCTCGGGGAACCGACGTTATGCAGCCAGATAGCCGAAGCGGTAGCGGTGTAACGCAACGCCAGGGGCAGGGCGGAACGCTCGTCCGAGGCCACCTTCTCAAGCGCAGCATATCCGTCGAGAACCAACACCCCGGCCCTGATCATGGGCATTCGCGTCGTTTCGGCCACGTTCATCGCCGACTGGGCGATATCCAGGAGGCGAACATTGCACTCCGCCGTTTCGAGATCGAAAATGACATTTATTCGATTGCCGGCCGCAAGGACGTTACCCAGATACAGATCGCCGTGAATGTTGGCTGTAGGCAGTCTTCCAGTGAAAAGCGTGTCCGTTCCGGCTAGCAGGCGCTCGAATCTGGGACGGTCGTCGGGTTTTAGCTTGTCAAGTTCCTGATTCACAACGGCCGGGTGTAACCAGTCGCGGTGGTTAAGCTCGATCCCAGCGACCGCCCGATGAAACTTCGCCAGCGTCCGGCCGAAATCTGTGGCCAGTTCCTCCGTCATGGTGCGTTGCGAGGACTCCCCGAGGTATTCGGTGATGATGAAGGCACGATTTCCCTCCTGCCCGACCACGTCCCCGGAGCGCAACGGAAGGGGAAGCGGAGTGCGAAGTCCCGCGGCAAGGAGCGCTCGTTGGAGCCGAACTTCCCGCAACACCACAGTCCGGTCGCCGGCACATTCCACCCGAAAGACGTCATTCGCGATGCCCGTGCCCATGCGCTGGTAGGACACCAGCGTTGCCCGATCCAGATTGGAGACCATCCGAGCAATGCCCTCGCCGGAGATCGCATCGGCGAGGCTTATATCCATAACCCGATACTAGGAGGAGACGCACATTCCTGACGGTGCGCTTCAACTATTCGTCGTCGGAGACCTGTAGCGCAAGTTCTTGCAGAATCTCCTGAGGCTCCTTGGACTCGGCCTCGGCAAGCCTGGCCAGTAGATAACTGGAGACGGACAAAAACGCGCCGAGGATGGGCTCGATGTTGGAGCTGCCGACGGAACGCATGGTGTCCGGGTCGACGGTGACCTCTATCTGGAAGCCCTCGAGCACCGCGTTGAACAGTTCGGCGGACTCATCGTCGTCCAGGTCGCGCTCGGCGACATCCGCCTGAGCAGTCAGCAGGCCGATCACCATGTCTGCGTACTTCATGCGGCCACAGTAGCGGTGTCGGACATTGGACCTGCCGCGGCGAGGGCGGATTCGTAGCAGAATGTAGGCCATGACCAGTCCCGTGGAATTGCCGTTTGGCGCGAAAGATCTATTCGTACTTCGTCGTGACGATGGCCCACGGGGACTCTGGCGTCACGTGAGGGGCGCGGGGGCTGGAGCCCACGGGCTGGGTAATCAGGAGCCTGAGGGGCCGCTATTTCCAGCGGAGGCAGATGGGCCGTGGCGCTTGGACAGCGATCGGCCCGGTTTCCCGACTCGTATGTTTCCGACCACAGGCCCGAACTCACGTGGGCCCATGCGTTGAATCTTCGAGCTTTGGAGAGCATGCGCAGTCGCGGAGCCCCCCGACTCGGAGCGGATTGCCTCAAGCGGCGGTCATTGCGGCACCGGGTGACGTGGGGCGGGGGCAGACTAGCGCCACGTCACGGCCTCCCAACAGAAAACCGCGCCGGCGGGGCTTGCCCTGATTCACATTTATTTTCGGCAACTTCAAGGAGCTTGTCATGGCGATGATCGAGCTCGCTAAGTCGCCGCAGGTCAACCGAACGTGACGTTGGCAGCGTGGTCATTGGTCTGGAGCCCCAGTTGTTGCGGTTCTTTCACGGGTACACCGTGATAGATGAGACCCCGGAACATGACGTTCCTGACGGGATGGCCGGTGTCGTACCCCTCAATTACCGACGGCACCGGTTGAGGGGCGGTGACGCTGACATTAGTAAAGGCAATTTTCCCGATGCTGCCTAGACCCACACTTCTGTCTTCTACTTCTGTGGTGTTCAAGACGCCGATGTAAAAAAGGTTCTCGGTCACATCCTCGATGCGAATATTTTGATAATTTATGTTGCTGACCGCAGCGTTTCCGTCATTATGGATGCTTACCGCTGCGCGGCGATAAGGATTAGTGTCGGATACCTTATGAATGATATCGATATCCGAATATTGTATGTTGTGGACTTTACCCGCCAGTTCATACCCAATCTCTAACCCATTACCGTAAGGGCCGTTGAAGATCACCGCACGTGAAACGCTTACGCCGCTGACGTCGCGATATGGCCAGCCGAAACTGGGTTTTCCGCTCTTGACCGCAATGCTGTCGTCGTTGCTGCGGACGAAGACTCGATCCAGAATGACATTTGTGCTACCGATTATGCCGATTCCGTCCGAATATCTATTCGAGGCTATGATCTTAATATTTAGTATTCGCAAATCGCGGGTCGCGTAGGCGGCCAATGTCCAGGCGTCCTTGTTGAGGATTGTAGGCCCGTCTATCGTAACCGAGTTGGCATATCTGATCCGTACGGGCCGATTTCCGGCGCTTCGCGTATCGATGATTCCGGGGCCGAGAATATGAACGTTTTTCTTCAGGTCCTGTGCAGATCCGACAATGTTGATCTGACCCTTCATAACCGCGCCTCGCGCAAGATATAAGGTCTCGTCGCTGTTGAGATTGACGTCGCCGGTGTGCTCGCCGGGGCCGAAGTAATGGATTCCCGTTCCGACCGGGTTAGGCGCGTCTGTGCGTGGCGGGTCGGAGAAAAGAAAGAGCGGATAGGCGATATCACCGTTGATTTCGATGCTCAGATATGAAGGACTGGCTAGCCGGAATGTTAAGGCCCTGCCGGCCACGATAGGGCTTATCTCCAGCGCGGTGGGACGGACCGCCACGGAATGGATATCCACGTTGACCGTAACGTGGACGGTTACCGGATTCCTAAGGTCGAATCCGGCGTAGGCGCCGAGGTCCGTCGCGCCTACCGTGAGGCTTTTGCCGTCGACCGCCACCGTATACTTGGGGGAGGTCTCCGGGTCGGCGGCGATTGCGCCTGTGGCCTGCAGCGCCAAGGTGAGGCAGAGAACGGCGACAATTGCGAGAAATCGCATCACTAGCCTCACCCGACCCTGGCGAATCCAATGCAGTCCAGACCTCATCAAATCGCCAGCTACTCCTATCAAGCGGGGGTATGACGTTATCAGGGTTTTTTCGGGTTAAAGCGAACGCGAAGGTCGATATCGAGAAAGACTTTGTCGCACCGATGACAGGAGCTGGGTTGACCTGGCTTGCTCGGAGAAGGCGCGAGACGAAGTTGGGCTAAAGAAGGCCAAGTACGATTACCGGGTGCGCCAGCGTTCTTATCCAGAGCGCCAGCTACACCTTTACCGTGGTGGCGAGATCGACCAACGGGGCGACAAGTAAACTTCCGCTCCTTCAGAGCTTACGAAGAGCCAGCCGGAGGTGGCGCCAAGGCGAATCGTGATCCGGACCCGCCGAACGTCAGGGACGGAGGCGCTGACGCTGTGTTGTTTGGAGGAGGCCTGCATGGAGCTGAACCGTCGTGAGCTCATTGCCGGAACTGTCGTCACGGTCATGGGTGCGCTCGGCCCGAGCGCCGCAGCGATGAACGTCGAGGGGCCGCGAACCCTCACCGTGCCGCCGTTGCCGCCGCCCGAACGGTCTGGGATCGATCACGTCGTTGTGGTGATGATGGAGAACCGCTCTTTTGACCACTATCTGGGGTGGCTGCCCGGTGCGGACGGCAGGCAGGCCGGACTTGCGTACATTGATAGAGGCGGCAGGCGTCATACCACGCATCACCTGGACACCTGGACCGGCTGCGGCCACCCGGACCCGGACCACTCCTATAAGGGCGGCCGCGTTCAGTACAACGGGGGCGCCTGCGACGGCTTTCTGCGCTCCGGCGACAATGACGAGCTCGCGATCGGCTACTACAAGGCGGCAGACCTGGCCTTTTTCCGGCACGCCGCCCGTGACTGGACCACCTGTGATCGGTACTTCTCGGCGCTGATGGGCCCGACGTTCCCGAACCGCCTCTTCCAGCACGCCGCGCAAACCGACCGGCTCTCCAACACCATGGAGCTCTCCACCGTACCCACCATTTGGGACCGACTCGCCGGGCGCGGCGTCGCCGCGTCGTACTACTTCAGCGACACACCCGTAACGGCTCTGTGGGGCTCGAAGTATCGGAGCATCACGCGGCCGTTCGACCAGTTTCTACTCGACGCCAAGGCCGGAGCGTTGCCCGCTGTGTCTTTCGTGGATCCGCGGTTCCTCGGCGATGGCGCAGCCGGCACATCCGGGGACGATCACCCGCTGGCTGACATCCGTGTCGGGCAGCGCTTTCTAGATACGGTGTACAACGCGGTCACCTCCAGTCCAAACTGGGGGCGCACTGTGTTGGTCATCAACTACGACGAGTGGGGCGGCTTTTTCGACCACGTGCCTCCGAGCGCGGCCCCTGATCCTCGGCCTGACCTGGGCACGGGGTTGCGGGGCTTCCGGGTGCCATGCCTGGTCATTTCGCCACGCGCACGTCGGCGCACCGTCGCCCACGGCACCTATGACCACACCTCCGTGCTCAAGATGATCGAGTGGCGATTCGGCCTCGAACCGCTTACGGTGCGGGATGCCGGTGCGGCCAACATCGCCGAGGTTCTTGACTTCGAGACCGCGCCCGATCTGACCGCGCGCCGCTACGGCGTTCCCGACGTGCCAATCTGTGGTTGCCGGTTCACCGGTCACGCCGCCAAGGACGTCCACGCCGGGCACGACTGGCCCCCGCTGCGGGCCCACGCCACGCGTCTCGGGTACGCCCGTCCGAGATAGGCGCCCTCACCTGTATGGTTCGCGATCCGCCCCGAGTGAGATAGCGCCTAGTCGTTGGTTAGGCGCCGGTAAGCCCGAGTGGAACAGGTATGCGGAAGGCCGATCCGGGCTCGGCCGGCCACCGCGGGATGGCCGGACAATAGCTCCCGGACGGCGCTCAGCACATCGTCGCGTTCGGCGGCGGACCGGGTGCTGACCGTGCTCCACGTTCGAACGAGTTCCACGAGCTGGTCGGGAGTCAGATCCTGTCGCCAGGGGACATCCACTCGCGACCCGGGCCCGAATCCGGTTACGGAAGGAGTGTCTTCGTGCTCGCTGACACCGGCGTCGCCGGCAGTGATGTGCGCGAGTTGGCCGACCCACGGCACCCTGTCGTCGTACAGGTTCCACAGCATCGCCAGCGTTCCGTCGCCGCGCAGCACGCGCGCCGCTTCGCCGGCACCGCGCTCGCTGTCGACCCAGTGCCAAGACTGAGCGAACAACACCGCATCGACCGAGGCGTCCTGCAGGGGCAGCGCCTCGGCCTGACCGGCACGAATGTCGGCTTCGGGTATCCGGCTAATCAGAACAGCGCGCATGGCGTCGTCGGGCTCCACCGCGACAACTTCCAACCCGCGCGCGAGCAGGGCCGCCGTGAGTTTTCCGGTTCCCGCCCCGACGTCGGCCACCCGTCGTGCATCCTCGGGGAGGAGTGCATCCAATGCCCGCCGCGGATAGCCCGGCCGTAATCGGTCGTATAGCTCGGCGTTCGCCCCGAAGGAGCGGGATCGTTCGAGTCGGTAAGAGCCTGTCACCCGTCCATCATCTCAGGAGATGTCGGCCGGGCCGAGCGATCTGACCTAGGAAACGGAGGCGGGTCGAAGCCGAAACGAGGATAGCCCGGCCGGGATTCGCCTGACGGGCTTCAACACGATAGCTCATCCAATCACGCTGGTGATGCAAGCTGCCAACTGTTCCGGCAGGCATTGCCTCACGTGTAAATTCAGCTAGCTGTGGTAGGGCCTGCCGACGAACACCAGCCGCTCGGCGCCTTGGAAAACCTCTTCCGCGTAATATGCGCCGGATTGATCGAGGTACATCGCTAGCGCCCCAACCTCGGCGGAAAGATCCGCGTTTCCCTCACTGTTCAGCGTGACCAGACCGCTCATGTCGTTCCGGAACACGGCCGTCCGCGGCACCGCCGCTGCCGCGGTAACGATGCTCGCGCCGTAGCCGGGGGTGTTTACTAGCCACCAGCGTTGGTATGGCTCGGGTGAGTCCGAGGTGAGCGTGTAACTGTCCCACTCAACGCGCTTGTCGTCGAACGACTGCATCGTGTAATGGTCGATCCCGATCACGGTCGAGGATGCGCAGAAGTCCGGGGAGATGGTTTCCCCCACGGAGAGTCGCATGTCCATTGCTGATCCTTTTCCGGCAATTACCTTGGGGTGGTGCGCAAACGGCTGTTGAAACAGGAAAGGAGCCATCCGAAGATAGCTCCTAAGCCGGTTGATACTGGTGGGCGATACTGGGTTCGAACCAGTGACCTCTTCCGTGTCAGGGAAGCGCGCTACCACTGCGCCAATCGCCCGCGCGAGGCGGAGGCGGGAATCGAACCCGCGTACAGGGCTTTGCAGGCCCTTGCCTGAACCACTCGGCCACTCCGCCAGAAAATCAAACCTGACAACGGCAGTCTGGCCCACGTGAAGATACTGCTTTCACGAGAGCGGACGACGGGATTCGAACCCGCGACCCTCACCTTGGCAAGGTTATGCTCTACCACTGAGCCACGTCCGCGTATGCACTTCCGTTCCGGCGAACCGGCGACGGTGTGGGTAAGACTTTAGCCACTCCAATTTTGGGGTTCAAACCCGGGGCTAGCGCGTGTCGGCGTCGGGCAGCTTGAGCAGCTCAATTAGTGCCGCATCAACGTCGATGTGCTGATCTTCCCGGCCCTCGCCTACACAGCTGTAGGTGCGCTCGAGGAACTGTTTCACTACCCTCCGCGGGGCCTCGAAAAGCGCGTAACCGTCCGGGGACGACAGGGCGATGGCCACCGAGCGATTGCCGCTCCAAGGCCATATGCGAACGTCGCCGTACCCGGAGGGAGAATGCAGACCCTCCCGCAGCAGCTCGCGGGAGAAACTCCAAGAAATACCTGCGTCTATGTTCTGGGTGCTCGGCCCCCGATACGGGGCCGGTGCTGCGCTGATGCTCGGCTCAGTTATCGATGGTCCGTGAGGTCCGTTAGGATCGGATTTGTCCATATAGAACACGACGCGGACCGCATAGGGATCTTCGCTGGCATACAACAGCGTGGCCGGCACCGGTACCGGCGCACCCTCGGCGGAAATAAGCCGGAGCCCGACGTGCGCCTCCACGGACTTAGAGCGATTGCAGATCATGCCCACACCTCATGTGTCGGGTAATGAGTAACGATCCGACGGCCCTGAGTTAGGGCCGCAAGAACGCCTCTGTATCGTCTAACGACCGAGAACCCGATGGGTATCGGGTGATTCGGTATTCTTCTGCTGAAACCCAAAAGTTCTCTTCACGACGATGATTTCCCGTCTCGCCGGCGAGTGACCCGTATGCGGCTTCGCACTGTCAGGCTGCGTCCGGTATGGTTTCCGTACTCGGGCGATTGGCGCAGTGGTAGCGCGCTTCGTTCACACCGAAGAGGTCACTGGTTCGAACCCAGTATCGCCCACTCCCGTTTATGCAGGTCAGAGGCTATTTTGTCTTCTTTGAAACCTAGTGTTGCGGTCCGATTTGTCTGAAGTACTGCAGTAAAGTACAGCAACCCCATCACTCTTCTAAACTCTCACTGAGCTTCTTCAGGGCTGCCCTAGTAGTTCTTGAGCTGGCTTGGGCGTAGATGTCCATACTTATAGAGAACTGGGCATGACGAAGGATCCTCATGATGTGCCGCGGGTGCACATCAAGGTCGACAAGCAGCGTGGCGCAGGTCCGCCGACCGTCATGGATGGTGATCTTCTCTAGTCCAGCTCTCAGGCAACGGTTGTCCCAGGATCTGTTGAAATTCCGGGGATCGATCGGTGTTCCGAGAGCGGTTGTGAAGATCAGGCCAGTGTCCCGCCAAGCATCATCGGCAAGTTTCTGATTGTTTACCTGTCTCTCGCGTTCCCTCCTCAATGCCGCTATGCAAATATCAGGCATAGGCAGGGTCTCCCTTGAACCAGCAGTTTTCACATCTCGATGCAAAAGTTGCCGTTTGACGCGCTGAATTTGTAGCTCGATAGTCAACTCTTCCGCGTCGAAGTCAATGTCCTTCCACCTGAGCCCTAAAACCTCACCTTTACGAAAACCCATAGCCAGAACAAGAACGTATGCGTTACGCATGGCATCTGAATCCGTGCGCGCAGATTCTAGAAATCTCCGTGCTTTATCCGAAGTCCAAAACCGCTTTCGCTTCTTCCTCACGGGTGGAAGCTTTATCAGAGACATAACGTTCTTGGTGATTTGTTCCTCATATATTGCATGACTGAGAGCAGAACGCGCGCAAGCTCTGACGTCGCTGATGCTTCTTGCCTCGAGGATGTCGAAACAACAATCTCCCTTGCCGCAGCAGCGTCTCTTCTTATCATCGCGACGAGAATCCTTCCCTTGTGCACAACATTGACATCTCTGTCCTAAGTCGTTGATCCATGCCTGCGCATCCCTCAGTGAAATCTTGTCGAGTTTCTTG
>DATATO010000179.1:0-20645 GCA_036268755.1 Mycobacteriales bacterium
ACAGTCAGCGAGTTGCTGGCCGACCTGCCCGAGTCGGATCGGGCGGCCATGGTGGAACGTCCGGAGTTACGGTGGCGCGTATGACTGAGTCGCCAACTTCTGGGCCGCCGTCACCCTCAGGTTCTCCGCAGCCGCCGAGGCCTACGTTTCCGCCGACCAGGTCGAGCAGTCTGCTGTTGGTCCTGCTCGCCGCCGGCGTGGCGGCGCGATGGGCGATAGACCTTTGGTATGGAAAATTGCCGCCACTGTCGTGGAGCCCGGCGGTGACCCTCACCGTGGTGGCCGGTTGTGTGGCGGTCATTGCCGCGTGGGCCAGGCCACGGATCCGGCGAACCCGTCCCGGGCTTCCGCCAGTCAATCCGCTGTTGGCGGCGAGGCTCGCCGTGCTCGCTAAGGCGTCTGCCGTGCTGGGCGCGTTGGCGGCCGGCCTTTTCGTGGGTGCGCTGGTCTGGTTATTGCCGCGAAAAGATGAGATTTCGGCTGCGGCCAACGACATGCCGGCTGCGATAGCCGGGGTGACGGCCGGCCTGCTTCTGATAGCCGCGGCGCTATGGCTCGAGCATGTCTGCCGGGTCCCCTCGACTCCCACGAACTCGCAGGATGGAACCGGACAGGACGGCGTGTCGAATCCGGATGTGGAGTAAATCACTCGAGTTGGTCTAATCTCGCCACATGACGACGAATCCTTCACGACCGCCTTCGGAGGAACCGGAGCCCGTCGCAGGATCGGGCGACGAGCCCGAGGCCACACGAAGCACCGATTCGGCGGCTGATCCCGCCGAGGCGCCGATCGCCGATACTGAGTCGACGCCCGAACCCGCTTCCGATTCGACGACCCAGCCGGATTCCGAGGCTGTCTCCGGCTCTGAACCTGGACCCCCGGCTTCGACGCAGCGATTTGGCGCCGCGCCAGACGGCCCGGAGGCGACCCAGGTCGCGCAACCAGAGGCAAGCGAGCCGGTAAGCGTTGCCCCAGAGGCACCTTCGCCGGCGCCGACGGACCACTCAGCCGCGAGCGAGCCCGAGGGGGCCGAGCCGGGGCTGGCTGTCGCCTCCGAGCCTGCGCCGGCTCACCATCACCACCCTAGGCACGAGGCCGCCCGCGACCGGATCTGGCCGCACCTGGTCTGGGAGCTGCTGCTCGCGGTGGTTGTGGCCGTTCTACTCCTGGTGTTCCGTCACCAGGCCTCGCCGGGGTTCAGTTCCGACGACTACAAGCCGGTGTGGTGGTGGTCGTCTATGCTCGGTCTGCTCGCGATGGGCTTCGCCTTCTCGCTGCGGGCCGGTGCGCCGAATCTAGCGATCGGTTCATTCTTCTTCTCCGGTGGAGTCCTGGCATCTACCTTCTACCACGAGCGGGATTGGGGTGCGTGGCCGTCAATTGCTGCCGCCGTGGGTGTGGCGTTGGTGGCGGGTCTGCTGCTCGGCGTCATCGTGTCGGTGCTGCATGTTCCCGCCTGGGCCGCCTCGTTGGGTGCGGGCCTCGCGGTTTACGCCTGGGCCGCGCATTCGGTGAGTGACGACAAAACCCGTATTTTCTCGCCATTGGATGGGCCCGACCTGTTCGACTGGTGGGAGTGGATATTCCTCGGCATCGCTGTGGTGTCGGTCGTCGGTGGTGCCCTGGGCGCCATATCGGGGCTGCGCGCCATGTGGGGGGTGTCGGCTAAGTCCGATCCCTCGGGTCGGCCCGGAATCGGTGGGGTGTTCGCGAGCTTGGTCGGTCTCGGGGTGTCGTCGGCGCTCGCCGCCGGTGCCGGCGGCCTGCTTTGGGTGGGAATGCGGTCCGTGCCGGGGCCCCGCCCCGGCCACACCCTCCTGACCTCCGGGTCCGATGTGATGGACGGTTTGCTCCAGTCCAACGGGATTATCGTGCTCGTGCTGGCGACTGTCCTTATCGGTGGAGTCAGCGCCTTCGGGCGCCGTGGCGGAATCTTCGGCACCATGCTTGCCACGATGGCGGTCGTGCTGCTCGTCATCACGTCGGTATTCGACTTCGACCAGATTTTCGCCTACGCGTATGTCATTGGCGTTATCTTACTGCTGGGTCTGGTCGTCACCCGGGTCCTGGAGGCGGTCGGCAAGGTGGTGGACGCTCCGGAGGAGCATCCAAACGATGTGTCGTGGCCGGACCAGATCAACCTGGAAAAACGTCACAACTGACGCCGACAGCCGTAACTAACACCGGCACTCGTAGTCACAAATGTAGGACGTCATGGACGAACTGACGCTTCCCTTCGGTGTAGGCTTCGCGATCGTCGCGGTGGCGCTGGGCGAGATCGATTTTGATCTGGGCGTAGGCGCGGATCAGACCGGGATCGGCTCGTAGGGCATCACGGAAGGCGAGTTGTTGGTGCCAGCGAATGCTGTCGACCGGCATGAGGTGCAGGTGTGCGGCCCGGTGGTCATTGACTACCTTGACGAAGAACCGGCGGTAGGGCCGCTGGTCCAACTTTGGGGGGACGTAGTGCCAGTGATGCAGAGTGAGGGCGCCCGCGACCGCCTCGGCGACGGCGAGGTCCTTGACGGGTGCCTGTAGGTCAAGGATCGGTTTCGCGGCCAGGCCGGGAATAGCGGTCGAGCCGATGTGTTCGACGCCGCCGGTAAGCCAGGATCCAAGGAGTTGTTGCAGGTGGGCGCGTTCCTGCGCTCCGTCCTCGGCCCAAGCCGGATCGTAATCGACAATCTCGACGCCCTCGGTAGCCCAGGCCGGCCATGCCACCGGTTCTTCGGGCTGCGGAGTGATCATGGGCCTTCCTACCGGGTTAGGTGTTGAACACGGCATCTCGCCTGAGCGGTCAGGTGGGCCAGCTAGCTCTGTCACGCCACCTTAGATGCGTCGCAGGCGGGGACCGATTAATTGTCGGCTTCCGCGGCGCGGTGGCTGTCGAACTGGATAGGCTTGGATGGACGATGCACGGCATTTCATACCGCGGAGCTTAACCATGGCCGATAGCCAGAATTCCGTCTCCGACGATGTCCCGCCGGAGACCCTCGACGAGCTGGAGTTTGACGTCGACGGGTCTGACGGGGATTCGGCCGGTGGTAGCTCGTCGGGTGGCGGTTCTGCCTCGGGCGGTAGTGGTGGAGCGGGTGACGGCTCGGCCGCTACGGCGGGGGCCATTCCCGTCTACGTCCTCACCGCGCTCCCGGACCCCGAGCGCGCCGCTTTCCCCGACACCGAGCAGGGCGATCCGGTTTCGCGGGCCTCCGACCCCGAGCCCGAGCGCCGTGACTTTGCCGCTGAGACGGCGCAGGCCGCGGTGAATGTGGCCCGACGAAGGCTACGCCCGGTAGACGTCGTCGACATCCAGCTCGACCCGGACGGCATGCCCAGCCTAGGCGTCCCGATGTATCAGAGCCGACGCGGTTGGATGGGCGGCGTCACCGTCGCCACGAGCAGTGAGGCCCTCCGTCGCGCTCGTCGGGATCGCCGGGACGCTCGGCGGGCGGAACGTCCCGGATTCGCCCGGGAGTTCGTCGCGGGCCTGTCAGGTGCACCGGTGCGGGATCGGGACCCGGACCGCCCCGCCAGCCTGGTCACCTCGGACGTCGACCTTATGATCCGCGAGCTCATGGCCGGTGCCTCCAATAAGGACGTCCGCGAGGGGCGCCTTCCCGAGGGAATCCTGGAACGTAAAGGGGCCCGACCGGAAACCCTCGACCAGGCCTTGTATGAGTTCAAGCGCGGGCTCAACGCCGAGCGCCGCGCCAGGCCTCGCCCAATCCGCGCCGAGGACGATCAGCGTTCGCTCATGGACGTGCTCCGGCGCTCAAGGGTGGTGGTGGCCCCCGCCGATGAAGCGGACGAGCTGGCCGAGGACCTGCCGGACGTCGCCGTCATCGGCTACACCGGAGCCGATCCGGCGTCGCTTGAGAGCCTGCAACGGGGCGTTGCCGTTGCCGTCGATGCCGTGGCGGCCTATCGCGACGACCAGGAACGGCAGCGCGCCAAGCTCGCCGCGGCGTTGCGACGGTTGTGGTCCGAGCGGATGCAGCTCATCGCGCTGGGTGGGGACATCACCGATCAACAGCGCGCCCGCCTCGCCGAGGTGGAGGATCGCATCGGCGCCATCGTCAATCTCGTCAATGTCAGCCATGCGGCGAGTGATGAGCTGCGGGAGGCGCGGGAATCGATCTATCTCGCCGCGGAGGACGTGGAAATCGCGCTGCGTAAGGGGAACGCGACCGATCCGGACCTAGGCGATTTCGAGGCGGTCACGGCCGAGTCGGAGCGGTTGGGCGAGCGGGCCGAGGGCATTGCCGACCGTGCCATCGACAGCATCGACTCGTTCGACGCCGAGGCGGCGCAGTGGGCTCGGGAACAGGCGTTGGAGCCGCAGCTTCCTGAGGAGCTCGATGCGGCTGTCGGAACCCTTGAGCTGCCGGTGGGACACTCGCTCGAGGTCGACGGTGTCTCGGGCACCTTCGACATCACCGAGCACAGATTCGAGCTCAACCCTGCGGAGTTCCACCCCGACAATGACGAGGCGTCGCCCTCGCAGGCAGGTGAGCAGGCCTTGGCCGGGGAGTTGTTCGGCCAGGACCCGCCCGGTGGGCCTGACTTCGGTCAGCCTGCTGACGGCAATTCACAGTCCCCCGACCCTGGTGACCGTGCGCCGTCGGATTCGGCTTCTGATGCGGATCGCTCGCCAGACGGCCCGGACGCTGGCGCCCAGGACCAGACTCCGGTGGATACGACAGCTGACGTGCCGGAGCCCACCTCCGACGCCGGTGCCGATCCGAGCGAAGCCGCAGTGAGTCAGCCGGGTGAGCGCGAATTGGTCTCGCGCCAGAACAGTCGCGTTTACGCCGATGTCGAGGCGGGCGAGCACCCCAACGGTTCTGGCGCGGCGAGCGTTGTCTTCGAGCATGCCCAGGATGGTCGCCTAGAGG
This sequence comes from Mycobacteriales bacterium, assembly GCA_036268755.1. Lineage (GTDB taxonomy): Bacteria > Actinomycetota > Actinomycetes > Mycobacteriales > QHCE01 > DATATO01. The sequence continues at coordinate 4,897 of DATATO010000179.1, forward strand.
CGGCCGACTTCGCGGCAGCCCCGCCGGTCCGCCGCAGCGCGTCCACTCAGGCTTACCGCCCGGGTGAGGAGGATACCGATGACGCCGGCGGCAACGGCAGCTCCGTCGGAATGGCGGCACCCGAGATAAAGGCGGAGATAACTCGGCGAGTTCAGGAATCGACCGACACCGATGCCCCCGAACGCGCAGCAACCCAGTACCGACGGCATCGGCAGGTCAGCCGCAGCGCCGCCGCCCGGCTGCCACCGGCGGCCGGTAACGATGTGCGGGACGAGGAGGGAGATTCCGGGACGGATTCTCGCAGCCGTGCCTCGGAGATAGACCCGATCGAGGTGCCGCGTCGAGACGAGGATCCCGGCAAGCCCGGTGTCTCGGGGGCCCGAGCGGTCGATTTTCCAGCCGCAGCGCCGCCGGTCAAGCTCGCGCCACCGCTCGATTCGGGCCCTGCTGAGGTCGTATCGGATTCGCGGTTTGAGCCCACCCCACCCGGTGAGGTTCGGCCAAGGTTAATTCACCCATCGCCGGAATTGACGGGCGCCCAGTCACGAACCACTGCGCCCTTCAACCCGCACGGCAACACCATCCATGCGACCGTGCAGGAGGTCCCTATTCATAGGCTTCCCGATCAGGATTCCAGGGCCTTGGTGGAGTTGATCCGTCCGTACAGTCCCGCTGCTGCGCCCCCACCGCCGTCGCGCTCCGCAAAGTCAGGTCCAGCCCGGTGAGCTGCGGTAACGCGGATGGGACATCCTGATTTATGAGAAGGAGCTAACCTAGATAACCGTGCCCCCTTCCAGACAATCGGTAGAACCCGAAGATGAGCTGTACTACGACGACGAGCTCGAAGCGGATGCGTACTCCGACGACGAGCCCCGGCCGGACCGTCGCCAGGTCTGGATCCGCCGGCTGTTCTGGGTCGGTACGGCGTTGGCTCCCATCGCCGCTGTCCTGCTCGTTATGGGGCAGGGCGTCAACCCGCTGCGGGCGGCCGCGGCGCTTGCCATCATCGGCGTGGTATGCATTGGTCTGAGCGTCACGCTGCGCGACAATTCCAGCACGGCACACGCCGAGCTCGCCGAGGATCTGCAACGCGAGGTCGACGAGGTACGGGCGGAGCTCGAGACACTGCGGCGGGGAGTACAGCTCACCGTCAACCGCGAGCTCGGCAGGGTGCGCGGCGAGCTTGAGGCGGCGCAGCAGGTGCTCCACACCGAGGCGACCCGGCTGCCGGCGCAGGCCGCCCGACCCGAGCCGCCCGTGGCGGATCGTGGCCGTCCTGTGGGTATTGGCCAGTCGGTGCGCGCCAACGCGGTCGCGGAGTCCGCCGGGGCGTCGCCCATTCCTCCTCAGCTACCGAGCGGCTCCGTATACGGCGATGCTGCCTACTCCACAGGCCGGCAAGCCCCGCGCAAGTTCGACGAGTCCGGGGCGTCGAACGGTTCGGCCGGCCGGCCCGGGAGCTACTCCGACTACGATCCGTTGGCCTCCACGGCATCTCATCCGGTCGTCTCCCGCGCCGTTTCCTCGCGCCGAGCATTGCCCGACCCGCACACGGTCGAGCCCATCCGCGAGCGGTACGCCTCGTCGCAGGTGCCCTCGCCGCGAAGCTCTACCTCTCCCTACTCCGATTCGGCCTCGGGCGCCGGGTTGCCCGATATCGCTGGGCCCTCGGCCGGCCTTCGGGGTCGGCCGCGTGACGGCCGCGGTGACGATGTTGTGTTTGGCGACGTGCTTCCGCCGCAGCGTAACGGTGGCAAGCCCGAGGAATGGAACTGGGCGAACTCCGCGTCGACCCAGGACTGGACTCCCGATTTCGACCTACCGAGCCTGGACGGATTGCCTAAGCCCGGCTATGCGGCGGCCTCCTCGCCGGAACATTCGAGCGGGTACCGGGGCGGCGACAGGCCGTCCGAATCCGGTTCGCAGGCCTCGTCGCGCCCTCGCCCGCCCGGCGGCCGGCATAGCGCCGGGGATGAGAACGATTCCTTCTGGAACAGGTAATAGGAGCGCCCTGGTTCGCAACCCTAGGTTTTGGATTGAACGGGCGCTGCGAGCTATACCGTGGACGACGTCACTTATCGATGTCGCCGACGACGAAGAACATCGAGCCGAGGATCGCCACCAGATCGGGCAGCAACGTGCCCGGTAGCATTGTCGACAGCAACTGCACGTGCGCGTACGACGCGGTCCGCAGCTTCAGCCGCCATGGGGTTTTCTCCCCGGCCGAGACCAGGTAGTAACCGGCCGCGCCCAACGGGTTCTCGGTCCAGGCGTAGATGTGCCCGACCGGCGGCTTGAACACCTTCGGCAGCTTTCCGTTCACCGGACCGCGCAGGGTGCGCAGCCGGTGCAGGCATTCGGAGGCAATGTCCAGGCTGACGACCACCTGATCGAAGAGGCACTCGAACCGGGCGTGACAGTCGCCCGCCTGGCGCGTGACGACATGCAGCTTTGAGCCCAGCTGGTCGTAGGCGAGATACGGCTGGTCGCGTCGTAGGTCGAAGTCCACTCCACTGGCGCGTGCCACCGGCCCCGAGGCGCCGTAGGCCAGCGCTTCGGTTTGGCCGAGTATTCCGATCCCCTGGGTTCGGGCCAGGAAGATCTCGTTCCGCCGGATCAAGTTCTCCAGCTCGCCCAGCCGGCCGCGCACCTCGCCAATAGCGTTGCCGACACGCGCGGTCCAACCCTCGGGCACGTCCTCTCGCAGGCCGCCAACCCGGTTGAACATGTAATGCATGCGGCCGCCGGAGGCCTCCTCCATGACCGCCTGCAGCGTCTCCCGTTCCCGAAATGCGTAGAAGATGGGGCTGATTGCCCCGATCTCCAGCGGATAGGAGCCCAGAAACATGAGGTGGTTGAGCACTCGATTGAGTTCGGCGAGCAGCATCCGCAGCCATATCGCCCGTTCCGGCACCTCGATGCCGGCGAGCCGTTCCACGGTCAGCGCCATGCCGAGCTCGTTGGAGAAAGCGGAGAGCCAGTCGTGTCGGTTCGCCAATACGAGGATCTGCCGATAGTCGCGGACCTCGAAGAGTTTCTCGGCACCCCGATGCATGTATCCCACGATGGGTTCGGCACTAACTACCCGTTCCCCGTCGAGCACGAGACGAAGCCTGAGCACGCCATGTGTCGAGGGATGCTGCGGACCGACGTTGAGCACCATGTCAGTCGAACGGTCTGCGGGACCGTCATCGGCAACCGCTTCCACCCCGCTGCCGATTCCGGCGACGAGGTCGGTGTGGGACGGGGCGTGCACGGCTTCATCCTGACATGCCCAGCGCGGCGGTCAGCTGTCGGCGGTCAGCTGCGCCCAATCCGACCGGCTGCCCCAACCAGAAAAATCCGCCGAGGCCGGCCGAATCGAGTAGTTCTGCGGCATGTGTGGCCTGGCCGAGCGCCTGCAGGTAGGTCGCCGGGTGTGTGCTCGCCAATCCCCGGGGCGGGCGGCCGCCGCGTACGCCGAGCGCCCGTAACGCCTCCCGCTGTGAGACGAGAATGGGTTCGGCCGCCCCGGCGCCCAGGGCGTTGCGGCCCGCCGCCGCGACCGAATCGAACGCCACGTGCGCGGTGATGTCGCAGGAACCGTCGGGTATCGGTCGCTGCTGCCGACCCAGCCGATATCCCGTGAGGCTCCCCTGGGTGGGCCGATCGGCGCGGAGGTGACCGTAGTCAATCGCTAGTGCCAGCCCAGCATTCAGTTTTTTCACAGCGCCTGCCCAGGCCGTGTCCCGGGTGTGACCGATCTCGGCCCGGTGGCCGACTTTATCCAGCGCCCACCAGCGCTCCAGCCAGGCCGCGTCGGTGTCAGTCAGCCGGCCGCCTGGCCTTTCATCGCCGTTCGGATTCACTGTCACCAACCCGGACCCGTGCCCGACCCGCTCGGCCACGTCGACCGGAACATTGTCCAGCCACTCGTTGGCTAGCAACAGCCCCGAGAATGCCGTTGGCAATTCGTCTCGCCACAAAATCGACTCGGGAAGATCGGGTGGTCGAGACGCCAGATCGACGCCGACCAGGCGCACTCGCGAACCAAGGTCCTCGTCGGTCTGTGCCAGCTGCCACAACTGGCACAGCAGTTCGCCGCCGCCGCCGCCCACGTCGACGACGTCGAGGTTTTCCGGACCGTCCAGCACCCGGTCTACCTTCGTCAGCAGGACCCACAGCGCGGTGGCGAACAACCTATCCACGTGGGAGGAGGTACTGAAATGCCTAGCCGGCCGGGTGTTCCGATAGAAACCGTCGTTAGCGTAGAGCGCTGCGGTCATGGCTGCCCGCCACGGAAGATATTCTCCCGTGGGTTCCTCCCGGGCGGTCGGTTGTGCCACATTGCTCAGCCTGCCAGGCTCGGTACTGGTTTGAGTCGCGGGATAGCCGCTAATGTCCTACTTCCGAGCCCCCGGACTTAAGGAGAACTATGGCCGCGGTGAACGCAGCCCGATGCCGCCAAGCCACTACCCGTGGCGAATTGACGGAACTGCGGGCCGTGACCCGCGGCCGGGTAGGGGTCGTGATGACGATGGGGGCACTGCACGACGGGCACGCTACCCTGCTGCGTGAGGCGAGGTCCCGGTGCGACACCGTCATCGCGACGATCTTTGTCAACCCGCTGCAGTTCGGCGTGGGCGAGGACCTGGCCCGCTATCCACGCTCGCTCGAGGCGGACCTCGCGATATGCGCCGACAGCGGCGTCGACATCGTGTTCACCCCGGACGAGCGACAGATGTATCCGTCGGGCGCGCCAGCGGTCACCGTCGATCCCGGCCCGCTCGGCGGGGTGCTCGAGGGGGCCAGCAGGCCTGGGCATTTCGCCGGCGTGCTGACCGTCGTGGCGAAGCTGTCGCACCTGACCCGCCCCGACGTCGCATTCTTCGGCGAGAAGGACTACCAGCAGCTCACGCTGATCCGGCAGATGGCGGCCGACCTGGACTTGGGGATCGAGGTCGTCGGCATCCCGATCGTGCGGGAGGCCGACGGCCTCGCCATGTCCAGCCGGAACGCCTATCTGAGCTCCCCGCAGCGGGTGGCGGCGCTTGCGTTGTCCGCCTCGTTGTATGCCGGAGCTGCGCACGCGGCGGGGGGTCCCAGGGACGTCACAGCCGCGGCCCTGGCCGAGTTCGCCCGACTGCGGGAGGGCTGTGAGGACATTCTGGGGTTGGACTATCTAGTCCTGACTGATGCCGCCCTCGCCCCTGATCCATCGGCCGGTACCGCCCGCCTGCTCATCGCGGCGACCGTGGGCAATACCCGGTTGATCGACAACATCGGTCTCCATCTTGGTTAGTTTGATCCTATTTTGCCCATATGGGCAAAATATGACTGCTTCGACGAACTCGCACAGGGTAAATGGGGAGCGGCTGTCGTCGGCTGGGTTCCGCAGTGCTTCATCAATTTCCTACCCGGCCCGGTTTCCGGCACTCGTTAGGCTGTGAGGCCGCTCACGCGGGGGCATTTTATCTGTCGAACTCCGGTGACACGCCAAAACCCGACTAAGCTTGGGTAATGTGCCTGGCACAACTTTGTCGGCAGCGGCGCTGCCCGACCTCGATCTTGATGAGGTCCCTCTACCGGCCCTAGTTCGGCGACTCAAGGCATCGCCGCCGGGCTGGAGCCGAACCGCCGACGTCTGCGTCATCGGATCCGGCATAGCTGGTCTCTGCACCGCGTTGCACGCGGCCGCTGCCGGTTTCTCCGTCATAGTCGTGACCAAGGAACGCATCAACGACGGCTCGACCCGGTGGGCGCAGGGTGGCATTGCGGCTGTCCTGGGCGTCGATGACACCCCTCAAGCCCATGCGGCGGACACGGTTGTCGCCGGCGGGGGCCTGTGCGACCCAGGCGCAGTCGACATTTTGGTGCGCGAGGGTCCAACGAGGCTGCGCGAGTTGATCGCCCGCGGCGCGAGCTTCGACCGTTACCCCGACGGAGAGTTGATGCTCACCCGTGAGGGTGGGCACCGTAAGCGCCGCATCGCTCACGCCGGCGGCGACGCGACCGGCGCAGAGGTGCAACGGGCGCTGTTGGCCGCGATACGCGCCGAGCCGCGCATCGCCGTGATCGAGCATGCCCTGGTCCTGGACGCCATCTCCGGTAGCAGTGGTTGCGTCGCCGGCGTCACGCTGCACGTGCTCGGCGAGGGCAGCGAGGACGGGGTCGGCGCCGTCCTGGCCCGTGCCACGGTGCTCGCGACTGGGGGCATGGGACAGGCCTTCGCTGTTACCACCAACCCGCTCGTCTCGACCGGAGACGGCGTGGCCCTCGCGCTACGGGCCGGAGCCGCGGTCACCGATCTCGAGTTCGTGCAATTCCATCCCACCGCGCTCTATCTGGGACCGGGGGCGAGCGGCCAGCAACCGCTGGTCAGCGAGGCGCTGCGGGGCGAGGGTGCCAAGTTGGTGGACGCCGACGGCCGACGATTCATGGTCGGTGTGCATGAGCTTGCGGAGTTGGCGCCGCGTGATGTCGTCGCCAAGACCAGCGTCGCCGTGATGATCGAGCAGGGCGTGGACCATGTGTTCTTGGACGCCCGCGAGCTGGGGGCACAGCAGCTGCGAGAGCGCTTTCCCACTATCGTCGCCAGCTGTCTCGCGGCTGGGATCGACCCGACCCGGCGACCGATACCGGTTGCGCCGGCGGCCCATTACGCTTCGGGCGGGGTCCGTACCGATATTGACGGTTGCAGCAGCGTCCCCGGCCTGTACGCCTGCGGCGAGGTGGCCTGCACCGGGGTGCATGGCGCCAATCGGCTGGCATCGAACTCCCTGCTGGAGGGCCTGGTCTTCGCCAAGCGGATCGTGATGGATTTGGTGCGCAACCTACCCGACCAGGCCGACCCGGTGGCAGCGGACGACTCATCGGCCCGGGTGGTCTCGTCGACGACGCGGACTGAGATCGCCGACGCTATGTCGCGGGGGGCCGGTGTGTTGCGCAGCCAGCGGAGCCTGTCCGGGGTCGCGGCCAAGCTGGCGGGTCTGGGCGGACGTGGTTCCGCCGATCCCCGCCCCGCCAACTGGGAAGCCACCAACGTTCACACCGTCGCCAGCCTGATCGCCCTCACGGCACTACGGCGCCGTGAGACCCGCGGTAGCCATTGGCGCGACGATTTTCCCGAGCCTTCCTCACAGTGGCTCGGCCATCTTGTTATCACGTTCCCTGCGGGATCCTCCGTAGCCGACATCCACCTCGAGGCGGTATGACGACGACAATGAAAACAGTGACAACGGCTCCCTTGCGTCCCACCACTGCCGCGGCGTTGCGCGCCGCCGGCTTGGATCCCGACGCGGTTGCCGAGCTGGCGCGTCGGACCCTGATAGAGGACTTGGGCGGCGTCGACGGGATTGACGTGACAACCACCGCCACCGTCGACGCCGACGCAGTCTGCACCGCATCGCTCGTGGCGCATGCGCCCGGTGTGGTCGCCGGGCTGCCGCTCGCGGCGGCGGTGTTCGAGATGGCCAGCGGCGGCGCACTCGTATGGAGCCCGCACGTCGCCGACGGTGACGCAGCCGAGACGGGCGATCTGCTCGCGACAGTGCACGGGCCCACCCGTCCGCTGTTGTCAGCCGAGCGGAGCGCGCTCAATCTGCTCTGCCGCGCCAGTGGAATAGCGACGCACACCCGGGCGTGGGTTGACGCTGTGTCGGAGCATCCGGTCGGGATTCTTGATACCCGCAAGACGACCCCCGGCCTGCGTGCCATAGAGAAGTACGCAGTGCGATGCGGCGGCGGCCGCAACAAGCGCATGGGCCTGTTCGACGTGGCAATGATCAAGGACAATCACAAGCTCGCCGCCGGCGGTATAACGGCGGCGTACAAGGCAGTCTCGTCGTCGACGCAGCTCCCCATCGAGGTCGAGGTGACCTCACTGGCGGAGGCTCGCGAGGCCGTCGACGCCGGCGCCACGTTCCTACTCTGCGACAACATGTCCACAACGCTGTTACGCCAGGTGGTCGACACAGTCGGCAGCGCCGCTGAGCTCGAGGCGACCGGCGGTCTGCGGTTGGAAAACGCCGCGCAATACGCGGCCACGGGTGTCAACTATCTTTCGGTCGGAGCGCTCACGCATTCATCGCCGATCATGGACATCGCGTTAGACCTGTAAGCCTCCGCATTGGCACGGGTGATCTTCCCGCGATCAAGGATGGCTTCCCGCGGACGCTTCAGGAGCAAGGTCGATTGAGTTCGGGACAGGACCGCGGCGAAGGGTTTCGGCGACGCTAGTCTTTTTCCATGCTGTTAGCTATCGACATCGGAAACACCCAGACCGTGCTTGCCACGTTCGACGGCGAACAGTTGGTGCACTCCTGGCGTGTCCGCACTATCCCCCACACCACCGCCGATGAGCTCGCGTTGTTGTATCGGGGGCTGCTCGCCACCGACGACGTGACCATCACCGGTGTGGCGGCCTGTTCCACGGTACCGGCCCTGACCCGCGAGCTAGCCACCCTGTTCGGCCGCTACTACTCGCAGGTGCCAACCGTCATCATCGGTCCCGGCGTGAAGACCGGCGTCCGGTTGGCGGTGGACAACCCAAAGGAGGTCGGCACCGACCGGGTTATGAACAGCCTCGCGGCGTTTGCGCTATACGGCGGTCCGGCCATCGTGGTGGACTTCGGCACCTCCACCAACTTCGACGTCATCGGACCGTCGGGCGAGTTTCTCGGCGGCGCCCTCGCTGCCGGCGTGGAGGTCTCGGTGGAGGCGTTGGCCAATCGCGCTGCCGCCCTGCGCAAGGTGGAGCTGGTCAAGCCCCCGTCCGTGATCGGAAAAAACACGGTGGCATCCATGCAGTCGGGCACCATCTACGGCTTCGCCGGTCAGGTGGACGGCATCGTTCGACGCATCGAAGCCGAGATCGGTTCGGTGACGGCGGTGATCGCTACCGGCGGTCTCGCGAGCCTGGTGGCCGACGAGACCTCGGTCATTACGCATCGTGACCCCAACCTCACCCTGATCGGACTGCGGCTGGTGTTCGACCGGACCTTTGGATAAGCCCAGTTTTTCGATAGCGTCTTGGCCATGGGCCATTCGCTGCGCGCCATGACGTTCAACACTCATGGCGGAATTGGGACCGACGGTCGGCTGGATCTGGAGCGGATGGCGTGTGCTATCTCCGCAGAGTCCCCCGATGTCGTCGCCCTGCAAGAGGTTCATCGTCACTTTTCCTCGGCGACTAAATTCGTTGATCAGGCCGCCTGGTTTGCCGAACGGCTGGGGATGCAGCTGGCGTTCGGGGCGAATCTCGATCTCGGTCCGGCGCGGCCCGGCGCTCCTCGGCGTCAGTACGGCAATGCGTTGCTCTCGCGATATCCCGTACTCGAATGGGACAACGTGTTGTTGCCCAACCGCCCGGGGTTCGAACAGCGCGGGCTGCTTAGGATACGTATCCAGCCGGATGAAGCACCGATGTGGGTGTACTGCACGCACCTGCAACACAACTCCGCAACCGAACGGGTGAACCAGGCGACCGCCATTCGCCACGCTCTCGCTCGTGCCGAGGAGCCGCTGGTTCTATTAGGCGACCTCAATGCAACGCCGAATTCCACCGAGGTACGGGCCGTGAAGTCTTTCTTGCTGGACGCCTGGCCCCTGGTGAACACGGGAAAGGGGTACACCCATGAGTCCAGGCGGCCTCGTCGACGCATCGATTACGCCTTCATCTCCATAGGAGATATCGCGGTTCGAGGGATGTCAGTGGTGTCGTCCGACGCCTCCGACCATCTTCCGGCGGTTGTCGAATTGGCCCTGTTGCCTCCGCTTCGGGCGTCTGCTTTGGAATCGGCCGTCGAATCGAGTTCTTAAGAGGTCTCCGAATCGGCTCTCCGCCTTGCCGATACGCTCAAACAATGACCGAAAGCCACGCGCCAGCCCCGATTGCGCAGGACGATCAGTCCGACGCAGACGCCCTTCCCGAGCAGATGCGAGTGCGTCGGGACAAGCGTGACCGGATTCTGGCCGCGGGCGAGCAGCCGTACCCGGTCGAGGTGCCGAGGACCGCAAGTCTCGGACAGGTGCGGGAACGGTTCGGCGACCTCACCACCGACAGCACGTCCGGTCAGACAGTCTCGGTGACCGGGCGAGTCATTTTCCTGCGCACGGCCGGCAAGCTCTGCTTCGCCACCTTGCAGGAGGGCGATGGCACGACGCTGCAGGTCATGATCAGCCTGGCGAAGGTCGGCGACGATGCTCTCGCCGACTGGAAGTCGCTGGTAGACATCGGTGACCACATCGGAGTGACCGGCGAGGTTATCTCTTCTAAGCGCGGCGAGCTGTCGGTACTAGCCGATAACTGGGTCATGGCTGCCAAGGCGCTTCGGCCGCTTCCGGTGGCCCACAAGCCAATGACCGAGCAGTCCAGAGTGCGTCAGCGCTATGTGGATCTCATCGTGCGTCAGGCGGCGCGGGACACGGTTCGCACCCGGGCGGCGGTCATGCGCGGCCTTCGGCGGTACTTCGACGAGCACGATTTCGTCGAGGTGGAGACGCCGATGCTGCAGGTGCTTCACGGCGGCGCCACGGCGCGGCCGTTCGTCACCCATATAAACGCCTATGACATGGATCTCTATCTCCGCATTGCCCCAGAGCTTTACCTGAAGCGCTGCGTGGTGGGCGGCATAGATCGGGTATTCGAGATCAATAGGAATTTCCGCAATGAGGGCGCGGATTCCTCTCATAGTCCCGAGTTCGCCATGCTGGAGACCTATGAGGCATACGGCGATTACAACTCGATAGCAACGCTGACCCGGGAATTGGTGCAGCAAGCGGTCCGATCGGCATTCGGCTCTGAAATAGTTCGTCACGCCGACGGCACCGAGCATGACCTTTCCGGCCAATGGCGCAGCGTCACCCTCTACGGAGTAATTTCCGAGGCACTCGGAGAGGAAATCACCGTCGCGACTCCGCGGGAGCGCCTCGTCGAATATGCCGAGAAGCACCAGATAGCGGTAAATCCCGCCTGGGGTCCCGGCAAGTTGGCCGAAGAGATCTTTGAGGAACTGGTGGTTCCGCAGCTGCAGGCGCCGACCTTTGTGCGCGACTACCCGATCGAGACCTCTCCGCTGACCCGGCAGCATCGCAATGAACCCGGTCTCGCCGAGAAATGGGATCTGTACGTCCAGGGTTTCGAACTCGGAACTGGGTATTCGGAGTTAGTCGACCCCGTGATTCAACGGGAACGCTTTATTGCGCAGGTACAACTTTCCGCGCGTGGCGACGAGGAGGCTATGCAACTCGACGAGGAGTTCCTTCGGGCCATGGAACATGGCATGCCGCCTTCTGGCGGCATGGGAATGGGAATTGATAGATTGCTCATGGCCCTGACCGGCTTAGGTATTCGCGAAACTATCCTGTTTCCACTGGTGCGGCCCGAATGATTGCGCCTCTTGAGCGTGTCGTACTTGGATAACCCGAAAGTAGCTAATCTACCAGCCGAGAAGGTCACATTGCTCGATTGGTTTTGTTTTGATTAACAAAAAGGCATGTCCCGGCTTTAACTTTTAGTTGCGCAAGGCTTATAGTGGCGCCACGCGCACTTTGCCGGTAACACATGTGGAGGAATCGTGGCAAGGGTTGAAAAAGTAATTTTGGTCGATGATCTCGATGGCGGAGCGGCGGATGAAACAGTTTCCTTCGCAATTGATGGTGCCTCGTATGAGATCGACCTTTCCAAGCAGAATGCTTCCAAGCTGCGGGATATGTTCGCTGATTACACCGCCAAGGCCCGCAAGCTAGGGCGCAAGGTGCGGGCACGCCGCGTGGGTGGCGCCGGCACCGTAGATCGCGAGCAGAACCAGGCCATCCGCGAGTGGGCGAAAAAGCGCGGGCTCGCGGTAAGCGACCGCGGTCGCATTTCGGCCGAGATCTCCGACGCCTACAACGCGGCCCATCGCTAATCTCGGTTGCCTCACGGGCCGCCCCCGGGCGGCGTGCACGGTAAGTGTGTGTCGCGGTTAATCTAGTTTCGTGAAAAGCAGCGCTCGAGTTCGCTCGAGCGCTGCTTTTATCGCTAGGCATCGCGCGTTTGTCGCTGTCCTCGCCGTGGGCGTGTTGGCTAGGGTCCTAGTCGCCGCCACCTATTGGCCGGCGTTCTGGTTTTTCGACGGTGGCCGCTATATCCAGGTGAGTCGGAATTGGGCGCCCGATACCCAGCGCCCGTTCGGATATTCGGCGTTCTTGCGGCTGTTCGACTGGTCCGGCTCCTTGGCCACGGTGACCATTTTCCAGCATGTGCTGGGACTACTGATCGCCACCGGGATATACGCGTTCCTTCGGCGCCGCGGCGTTTCCACCTGGCTCGCGGTATTGGGTGCGGCACCCGTCGCCCTAGATGCCTATGAGATCACTATCGAGCAGTACGTTCTTGCCGAAACCTTCTTCACCGCGCTATTGCTGGCCGGCGTCGGATTACTGCTGTGGCGCACCAAACCGAGCCTGCCGATGGTCGCCGGTGCCGGTCTGGCTTTTGCCGCCGCCGGTTTGACTCGCACGGTCGCATTGCCGTTAGTCGCCGTCGTCGTGGTGTATCTGCTCGTCCGAAGAATGGGTTGGCGCCGGCTTCTGCTATTCGTGGCGGCTTGGACAATTCCGATGGCCACCTATATGGGCTGGTACCACCATTACCACCAGACTTATGCGTTCGGGGAGTATCAAGGGCGCTTTCTCTACGGTCGGGTAGCCACTTTTGTGGATTGCGGCAAACTCAAACTCGATACCGAGCAGCGCGCGCTGTGCCCGGCCGAGCCGCTGGATAACAGGCACAGTCCAAGCTTCTATGTCTGGAATTTCTCTAGTCCGCAATTTCAGCATCCGTTACCCTCCGACGACCACCTCTTCGCCGAGTTCGCGAAAAACGCGATTATTCACCAACCCGGCGACTACCTGTGGATGGTCGTCTCCGAAACCTCCGGCTACTTCAACCTTCGCGAGTACCCGATCTGCACCGGCGACTGGGAACTACCTAATACCCGAAAACTGCACTGTCATTCCAAGATGTCGGGAGATGCGGGTTTCGACACCGCGATGGCCTCGCCCGGCTACCGGCCTCCCAACGTGTTGACCGCCATCGCGGGCAGTTACCAGCACTACATCTATCTGCCGGGAATGTTGTGGGGTGCGGCCATTGTTGTCACGGTATGCGCGGGCGTCGGCAGTTGGCGGCGCCGACGGCGTCAGCGTCGTGACGGCATGAGCAGCGAGGACGCACCGGGCTCCGATGGTGCGGCACCGCTGTTGGTCGGTCTCGGTCTGCTGATGCTCGTGCTTGCGGTGGCGACATCGATGTTCGACTACCGCTATGGGGTTCCCACATTGGCACTGATTCCCCCCGCGGGGGCGATCGCGTGGCAACAGCTTTTGCGTCGACACACTGAGTAGTTCGTTACTCAGTCAGTTCGAAAGTAGCTAATTTCTATGTCATGAGACTGTGCTTTTCTAGCTACTTTCGTTCTGATGAGCAATACGGGACAAACCGAGTCCGGTACGTCCCAATCGGCAGACAGGCACGAGCCGACTACAGTGGTGAGCAGCCGGAGAGGTGAGGGAGCGGCAGCATGTTTGAACGGTTTACGGATCGGGCACGGCGGGTGGTCGTTCTGGCTCAAGAAGAGGCCAGGATGCTCAACCACAATTACATCGGTACCGAGCACATTCTGCTCGGACTCATCCACGAGGGCGAGGGGGTCGCGGCCAAGGCGCTGGAATCCCTGGGCATCTCGTTGGAAGGCGTGCGCGCTCAGGTGGAGGAGATCATCGGCCAGGGCCAGCAGGCGCCGGCCGGGCACATTCCGTTCACGCCGCGCGCAAAGAAGGTGCTGGAGCTCTCGCTTCGCGAGGCGCTACAGCTCGGCCACAATTACATCGGTACCGAGCACATTCTGCTCGGACTCATCCGCGAGGGCGAGGGGGTCGCGGCTCAGGTTCTGGTCAAGCTCGGTGCCGACCTCAACCGGGTGCGACAGCAGGTCCTGCAGTTGCTCTCGGGCTATCAGGGCAAGGAGCCGGCCACGTCCGGCGCACCTGCCGAGGGGACGCCGTCGACCTCGCTGGTACTGGACCAGTTCGGGCGTAATCTCACCCAGGCCGCCCGCGAGAGCAAGCTCGATCCGGTGATCGGTCGCGAGAAGGAAATCGAGCGCCTGATGCAGGTGCTCTCCCGCCGCACCAAGAACAACCCCGTTCTCATCGGTGAACCGGGCGTTGGCAAGACCGCGGTGGTCGAGGGTCTGGCGCAGCGGATCGTGAAGGCCGAGGTGCCGGAGACGCTGAAGGACAAGCAGCTCTACACGCTCGACCTCGGTGCGCTCGTGGCCGGCTCCCGCTACCGCGGCGATTTCGAGGAGCGGCTGCGCAAGGTGCTGAAGGAAATTCGCACCCGTGGCGACATCGTGCTGTTCATCGACGAGATTCACACCCTCGTCGGAGCAGGCGCCGCCGAGGGCGCGATTGACGCCGCCTCCATCCTCAAGCCCATGCTGGCTCGGGGCGAGCTACAGACCATCGGCGCCACCACGCTCGACGAATACCGTAAATACCTGGAGAAGGACGCGGCGCTGGAGCGCCGTTTCCAGCCCATTCAGGTGGGGGAGCCCTCGCTGGCGCACACCATCGAGATCCTCAAGGGCCTGCGTGATCGTTACGAAGCGCATCACCGGGTCTCGATCACCGACGCCGCTCTGGTCGCCGCGGCGACCCTGGCCGACCGATACATCTCCGACCGCTTCCTGCCCGACAAGGCGATCGACCTGATCGACGAGGCCGGCGCCCGGATGCGAATCCGTCGCATGACGGCCCCGCCGGATCTCCGCGAGTTCGACGAGAAGATCGCCGAGGTACGCCGGGAGAAGGAATCCGCGATCGATGCGCAGGACTTCGAGAAGGCCGCCTCGCTGCGCGACGACGAGAAGCGTCTCACTGAGGCCAAGACCGAGCGTGAGACCGAATGGAAGGCCGGCGACCTCGATGTGATCAGCGAGGTCGACGACGAGCAGATCGCCGAGGTGTTAGGCAACTGGACCGGTATCCCGGTCTTCAAGCTCACCGAGGAGGAGACCTCCCGCCTGCTGCGCATGGAGGAGGAGCTTCACAAGCGGGTGATCGGCCAGAATGAGGCCATCAAGGCGGTCTCGCAGGCGATCCGTCGTACTCGCGCCGGCCTGAAGGACCCGAAGCGCCCCGGTGGTTCGTTCATCTTCGCCGGTCCATCCGGTGTCGGTAAGACCGAGCTGTCCAAGGCGCTGGCGGACTTCCTGTTCGGCGACGAGGACGCGCTCATCCAGTTGGACATGAGCGAGTTCCACGACCGCTATACCGTAGCCCGGCTGGTTGGTGCGCCTCCCGGATACGTCGGCTACGACGAGGGCGGCCAGCTCACCGAGAAGGTGCGCCGCAAGCCGTTCTCCGTGGTGCTGTTCGACGAGATCGAGAAGGCACACGCAGACGTGTTCAACACGCTGCTGCAGATTCTCGAGGACGGTCGACTTACCGACGGTCAGGGCCGCGTCGTGGACTTCAAGAACACGGTGCTCATCCTGACCTCCAACCTGGGCACCCGCGATGTCGCCAAGGCGGTCTCGCTGGGCTTCCAGGCTGGCAATGACACGGCCAGCAATTACGACCGGATGAAGCAGAAGGTTCAAGATGAACTCAAGCAGCACTTCCGGCCGGAGTTCCTCAACCGCATCGATGACACGATCGTGTTCCACCAGCTCACGCGCGATGAGATCCTGCAGATCGTGGACTTGATGCTCAACCGAGTG
>DATATO010000180.1:0-9113 GCA_036268755.1 Mycobacteriales bacterium
TACCTGCGGCGTCACTTGCGATCAACGCATGCCGGCGTGACACGTCGGGATCGTCCAGTGTTAGGTCGCAGTCCGAGCCCCGGCCGACGGTGGTCGCGTGCGGACGGAGCGCCACCGCACGTCCCGCGTCGACCCCGCCCATCACTGCGAGCCGCGGCCCCGCGATCGATCGTGTTGTGGAGACCGACGAGCCGACGCTGACTACGCAACCGTGCCACAACTGCCCATCACCGAATGTGCCGCCGAGCCACAGCGGCCCGTGGTCGGTGTACAGCTGAGTGTCTGTGGCTGTGTTAGCAATGGAGCACAGCCGGGCCGCTATATCGCGCAGCCCTGTCTGCGGCGGTGCATCAACCTCTATGTGGCGGCCTTGAACGCTGAGTCTTAGTTTCACGCCCTAAGCGTGCCCCTCTAGGTGATTTCGACTGTCCGTCTCTCACAGGGTCGTGTTTATGAGCAACAGTGGAGGCCGAGGAGACGGTTCCGCCTAACGCGGGAAGATTGCGCCTGAACTGCAGAATCATCGACCGCGCTAGCTCCTTGGGGGAAAAGTCCGCACTCGATTTCGTGCCTGCTCCCCACAGCCGGGTAGGAGGCCAACATCTCTCCGATGCCCCTTGCCGCGGCTGCGTCGGGCTGCCTGGCGTAAGACCACGACGGTTTCGTTCGAAAGCGATCTCATGGTTGCCGCCCGGCTGGGCCGCGAGTTCCGCTGCTTTGCTGCATTGCGGCTTTGATGCTTTCTCGAATATCGCGTTCGCCTCTTCTGCCGCTTTCGCTGAGATTTCGATAGATCTTTCTATGCGTCGGAGGAATATAGGTTGGGATCGGGAGGTCGAGCCCCAGAGTGGGATTATCGAACTCCTCATCGACGAGGAGCGCGAGAATATCCGGGACAACGGTGCCTGGCTTCTTCTCGTTGGCGTTTCGGCTGCGCGAGGCCGGCAGGCCGTGGTCAGGATCGAACAGCCGGCTCAGCCGGTGGGGGAGGGCGGGGAGCGACTTCATCGACTCCGCGATTTGGTTCATTGCCCACGTGGTACTGGTCTCTAGCCTCGCGAGACCAGCGTCAACGGCCCGAGCTTCCATCAACGACTCTTGTTCGCGTTGTTGTAGCACTCTTCCCGTTTCTTTCCACCGTGCCTCGACGGCGGCGTTGAAGGTGAAGCCGTCCGGCGTTCGTGTCAGATCTATACCTGTCAGCTCGAGCAACGCACGGGCGAGGTTGTTCTTGGCCGAGCCACCCCCATGGCCGGATTCCTGAGGTCGTCACGCAGCTTGCTCAGATCCGCCGGGACACGCAGGAAATCGCAAGGCAGGAAATCGAGTGCGCTTTCGGTGAGCCAATGATCTATGCCGACTGTGGTGCACAGTATCCGGACTTCACCTACCAGCTTTCGGTACCTTTCCACCACGCCGCGGATTTCTTCCGAAATCTGGCTGGTCTCCTGCGGCGCCTGGAACGGTCCTATGCCGACCAGGAAGCTTTCGCAGCGGATCTCTAGCGGTGCGGTTGCCTCCATCTGAGCCATACTTCGCATTGTCGCAGCATGAGGGTGAGATCGCTCGGAATACTCAAAACGGCGCCCCTCGCCGCGGAGGGCGGCTGGACCGGACTCCCGCTATCTCGCCGTACGGGGTGTTCTGCCGCCGATGGTTGGTCGGGGCTGCTCGGCGAACCTTCCCTTGAATCGGTCGCTCGGCGTGGGAAGTCGTGCCAGAGTTCTGGCCGGTGTGTCTAGTTGGGCCAGTTGCTCAGCAACCTTGAGTGAGCTCTCCGGCGCCGCGGCGCGGCGCGGCAATGTCCGGAACAACTCATCGATAGCGATGACGCGGTGGTTGCCATATGGCGACCACAGTTGCCCTGTTACCTCCGTCTCGGGTGATTGCGGTAGGTCGGCCAGGTCGTCTATTAAGTGAGAAAGCCTGACCCAGCTGGGAGTGGAGTCGTGCGCCGTCGATTGCAGGTATGCCTCCAGCATGGGCTCGATTCCGTTCGACAGCGCCTCATCGGAGCGCTCATCACAGGGGCGGAGCCACTGTGGGATCGCCTCCGCATCGGAGACCTCAATTCGGCGTAGCCCTGTCGTGCCTGCCTTGTGTACCGCCGTGGCCATCACCCGGTTAAGGCGCCCCCTGAGGTCCTGATCGAAGGCCGCCGTACTGAGCGGGTGAGCGTTCTCGGCGCCGTTATGTTTGTCCAGCAGGGAGCTCGGCCATTTCTGGTAAAGCTGTCGCGCGTGCGCCGGGTCGGGATTATAGGACCAATGGTCCGATCCGACGCGGTGAATGTAGCTCCCCAGACGGCCGAGGACCATATCTCGGGTGAGCGCAAACACGTATTCCTCACCCTGCGGTGTTTCGCCGTGGGCCAGCATCATCTGTGCTCCGACGTGATGCTTTGCCTCCAGGCCGCGCGCCGAACGCAGGCTGGCGATATTAGGCCCAGTTGAGGGTTTACGTGGGCCACCGTCGGAGCGGACAACGGGGCCTATCCGCTCCCTCTTGGCCGGCCACGGATCCGTCGCCAGGCCGCGCCCCAAACTTGGTTGGAGTATCACGTTGTCCGGGCCGGTCAAAAGCGGATGCATGACGGTAACGATGTCGTCACCTAGCTCCAACAGCTGCCATGTCGGGCCGCTACCGAGATCCAGCCCCGCGACCAATGTGACCGGAAATAACGTGGGGTCCAGGTTAGACGGGAAGTATGGGCCGTACCCAACCACTACCTGATCACAGCCGATAAAGGGGCGCACAGCGGTACGGTGCGCCGGTGGACGGGGGGTCACGTAGTTGATTGTTGCACCCGGAGCGGTCGGACACCCGGGACAAGCGGCAATAGACACCCCACCGAACGCTGATTTCGGCGTTATCCACAAGCTGTTGTCATATGTTTCCCCCGAGATGCCCTGCTTTAGCTAGTCTCGCTAGATAATGAGTGACGCTTCTCTCACCGTTGGTCCGCCGGACTCGTTCCGGCCAGACCAGCCTTTGCCCTGGCCACCGTCTGTCTCAGCTGCTAGCCCGGGGGACGTGCAGGCGTCGATAGAAGCCGCGGTTCAGGACCAGATCCGGCAACGAGGGATCGATCCATTCTCCGAGGCCGCCGCGGTGCGCCACATCATCGATGACGCGCTGGCCGCGCACGTCGAACAGGCCCGGAGCGGAGCCCTGCCTGTCCTGGGGGATCCCGCCGCTACCGCCCGGGCGGTCTTCGACTCCGTCGCCGGGCTGGGTCCGTTGCAGAAATTCCTCGACGACCCGGCGGTGGAGGAGATCTGGATCAACGGGCCCGGCCAAGTCTTTGTGGCGCGAGCCGGCCGCAGCGAGCTCACCACGACGATGCTCTCGGCTAACCACGTTCAGGGCCTTGTGGAGCGGATGCTCAAACACAGCGGCCGCCGCGTGGACCTGTCCACACCGTTCGTGGATGCCGTGCTGCTGGACGGATCCAGGCTTCATGTCGTTATTCCGGACATCACCCGTAAGCACTGGGCCGTCAACATCCGCAAATTCGTGCTCCGCGCCCATACGCTGGAGCAGTTGGTCGGACTGCGGACGCTGACGCCGCAGGGTGCCAGATTCCTCGAGGCGGCGGTGGCAGCCGGACTCAATATCATCGTCGCCGGCGGCACCCAGGCCGGGAAGACCACGATGCTCAACTGCCTGGCTGCCGCCATCCCGGCCTCGCAGCGGGTGGTCAGCTGCGAGGAGGTCTTCGAGCTGCAGCTGGGCCTACCCGACTGGGTCGCCATGCAAACTCGTCAGCCCAACCTCGAGGGGAGTGGCGAAATCTCGCTGCGCCGTCTGGTAACCGAGGCACTGCGGATGCGTCCGTCGAGGATTCTCGTCGGCGAGGTTCGGCAGGCTGAGGCGCTGGACCTATTGATCGCCCTCAACAGTGGTTTGCCGGGGATGTGTTCCCTGCACGCCAACTCGGCGCGGGAGGCCGTAACCAAGCTCTGCACGCTCCCGCTGTTGGCGGGGGAGAACATCTCGGCGAACTTCGTGGTGCCGACCGTCGCGACGAGCGTGGACATCGTGGTTCATGTGGCAATGGAGGCGTCCGGTCTTCGCCGGGTGACCGAGATCGTTGCACTTCCCGGGCGGGTCGAGGGCCAGGTCATAGAGGTCGCAGACATCTTCACCACCCAGCGTGGGACCTTGATGCGCGCCGGGGGATTCCCGCCCCATTCGGAGCGGTTCTATCGCGCCGGCTATGACATAGCGGCTCTGTTGGCGGTGGAGGACGGGCTGCCGCCGCGGCAACCAGTTAGGGTGCCGGCGGCCATTGATCCTCCGCCAAGGTTTGGGGGCTAGCCATGGGAGTAGTAATCGGTCTACTCGCCGGCCTGGGCGGCGTGTTGATGTGGCTGGGTGCCACTCGTCGGTCTCCGGCTACCGGCCGGCTGTCGCCGCTCGCGGCCTGGGCCGGCCGCCGGAACCAGCTGCTCCGCCAGGCCGGTGTTCGCAGCGTCACCTCCGGTCAGTTGGTGATCGTGCAGTTGGGGGCGGCGGCCATCGCGCTGCTCCTGGTCTTTCTCATCACCGCGAGTCTGTCCGTGGCGGCCTGTTTCGCGGTGTTTGCCGCCGTCGCCCCGCCCGCCGCCGTGCGCAGCATGCGCAATCGGCGGCTGCGAGAGTTGCGGGAGGTTTGGCCCGAGGTGGTGGACAACCTGGGTTCGGCGGTACGGGCGGGCCTATCGCTGCCGGAGGCCGTGGCCGCGTTGGCCACTCGCGGGCCCGAGCCCTTGCGTCCAGCTTTCGCCCAGTTCGCGGCGGACTATCGGGTCACGGGCCGGTTCGCCGAGAGCTTGGATGCCCTGAAGGGTGAGCTGGCCGATCCGGTCGGCGACCGAGTATGCGAGTCACTACGGCTGGCCCGGGAAGTGGGAGGCACGGATTTGGGACGGCTGTTGCGAACCCTGTCGGCGTTCCTGCGGGAGGATTCGCGTACCCGCGCTGAGCTCGAGACCCGCCAGGGATGGACTGTGAATGCGGCGCGACTCGCCGTCGCCGCGCCGTGGGCGGTGCTACTGTTGCTCGCCACGCAGACCTCGACCCTGGAGGCGTATGACTCGGCTTCGGGGCGATTCCTGCTCGCCGGAGGCGCGGTCGTCAGCTTCTGTGCTTACCGACTCATGCTCCGCATCGGTCGGTTGCCGCTAGAACGCCGGGTGTTGTCGTGACGGCCCTGGCGGTGTCGTTGGCAGTCGCGTTCGTCGCGGGCGGTTGGCTGGCAGCCGGCAGCATGCCCGGTACGAATAAGCTTCGGCTGGCCGACCGGCTCGAGCCCTACCTGCGGCCGACAGCCGGCGTCAGCGCCACCCCCTCGCCCGCAGACGGCAGCGCCGTCGGTCATTTCTTGGCGCAATGGGGAACGCTGGGACGGTTGCTAACCCCGCTGGTGGCTCGCGCGGCACGGTTGGTGGGTCGGCTGCTGGGCGGAACCCGCTCGGTGCGGATCCGGCTCGCCGCCGCCGGCTCTCACCAAGACGTGGACGAATTTCGGATCGAACAAGTGATGTGGGGTGCGGCCGGCGGTCTCGCCGGGGTGCTGCTGACCGTGACGATCTTGGCCGTCACCCTGTCGCTGAACCTTCTGGCCGCCCTCGGGTTGGTGGTGGTCGGTGTCGCCACCGGAGTGCTCGGTCGGGACTGGTGGCTCAGTGTCCAGGTTCGCCGCCGGGAGCGGGCCATGCTCGAGGAATTTCCGGTTGTCGCTGAGCTGCTGGCTCTCTCAGTCACCGCAGGCGAGTCGCCGAGCGCGGCTTTGCAGCGGGTGTGCCGGCTGTGCCGCGGCGAGCTTTCGAGAGAGCTGGAACAAGCGCTGGCGGATGCTCGATCCGGGTCGTCGTTAATCGCCTCGCTGCAGGCGATCGCAGGCCGAACCAGCCTGGACGTGTTGGCGCGGTTCATCGACGGCATGGTAATTGCATTGGAGCGCGGCACGCCGCTCGCGGACGTGCTACGCGCCCAGGCAGCAGATGTGCGGGAGGCCGGGAAACGCGTGCTGCTCGCCTCGGGCGGCCGACGGGAGATCGCGATGATGTTCCCCGTGGTTTTTTTGCTGCTGCCCGTCACTGTGCTGTTCGCGCTGTATCCGGGTCTGGTAAACATCACCCTCATCGCTCGGTAGCCAAGGTTACCGACTGCACGATTTTGACCCAGTTATCCACAAGTTGACGTTTCTGTGAAGTGTTAGGCGGTGTTTCTGCATTAGTCTGACGCAGTGACGGCTGGTCTCATACGGTCCAGCAGCCTCGAGTGGAGACCGAATGGTGACGTGCGTGAAGAGATTCCAGGGCAGCCTCTCGTTCTGGATCAACCGCATCGCGATGGGTGACGTTCAGCGGGGCGATGTCCCCGGCTGGGTTCTCGTCACCGTGATGTCCGCCGGCTTGGTCGTGGCGATCTTTGCCGCGTTCAAGGGCAAAATCATCGATGCCGTCACTCACGCCATCGACAATGTCACCTCGGGCACTGGCGATAGCTGACCCAATGTCCCATTCGCGATGGAAACGACCTTGGCGAGTGATAGGCGGCGAGGCCGGTGCCGCAGTGCCGGAGTTTCTTATGGTCAGCATATTGTTGATCTTCCTGACCATGTTGATCGTCCAAGCCGCGCTGTACCTCTACGTGCGCAACGTGGTTACTGCCTCAGCCGCGGAGGGTGCGCGTTACGCGGCCAACGCTAATGTCGATCCGGGACAGGGGGCGGCCAGGGCAAGCTCAGTGTTAGCGCGCGGTACCAACCGCTCCGCCGCGGACCGGTTGCGTTGCGAGGGCAGCGAGGAGCCTGGCGCCAGGGGTGCGACCCTGGACGTAGTGCGGTGCTCGGGTTCGATTCCGGCCTTGTTCTTGCCCGGATTCGGCGTCATCCCCCTCGACGTGCGGGGTCGCGCGATCGAGGAGGAACCACGGTGAGTGCGGGCCGGTGTCGGCTCCGGCTGCCGCGCGCTTTACACGACGACGGCGGGGCGGCGACGGTGGAGTTTGTTTTCCTGGGAGTGCTCATTCTCGTTCCGTTGTTTTACGTCGTCATAGCCATATTCAGCGTGCAGAGCAACGTGTTGGCCACGACGCAGGCGGCGAGGGAGGCGGGGCGCGCGTTTGCGACCGCTCCCGATGTTTCGACCGGGGTTACCAGGGCTCAATACGCGGTAAACCTTGCCCTGAAGGATCAGAACGTGCGTGACGGTGTGCAACTGCGTTTCATACCCGTCGCTGGTTCGTGTGGGTCCGACGGCCCCACCGCTCCCGACGCCGGCGCGGCGACATTGGATCCCGGCGGAAGCTTCGCGGTATGTGTGGTGCGGAAATTCGATGTTCCGGCCGTGCCATCCTTTTTTGAGGGGGCATCCAAGACGCTGACCGGGCGTTACGTAGTGGAGGTCGACAAGTTTCGGGCCCAGAAGCGACCGAAATCCTGAACTTCCGAAATGGGCCTAACCGGTTTCTCTGTAGGTCCGTGACTAGAGCTCATACCGGCGGACGGCCCGAACGGGCGGGGGTTGTCGCTATTCAGGTAGATCGAGACAAGATCGGCCTACAACGAACCATCCCTAGGTAATGTGTTGACCGCTTATCGGGCCGACTGCCGGAGGGTGACCGTGCGCCGCATCGTAGAACGAATCGTCGCAAAGTTCCGAGGCGAGCCGACACCGCCTGCTTATCAGCCCCTCTCTCCGACCGCCCCCGCCGCCGAAGAGCGCCGCGCCGGCTCCGTAGTCGCAGGCGGGTCTACCGAGATCGATGGTGTCCGATTTATATTGGTGAGTCACCCCGACGACCTCGTATTTGTGGTTGCCACCCAGCCCCGTGTCGCCCTGCGGCTACATACCCTGGATTACCAAAAAGTGATGGGTAGTCTCATTCGGGGATTCGATTCGAAATACGACCGGGCTGCGCCGGAACAACGGGCGCTCAAGTACGCGGCCCTTGCCTGCGGTGGTTGTGGTTGGGAGTTTCCCGGCTCCTACACGATGAGCCTGCTGGACATGTTCGGGTCCTCCTTCGTCGTGGGGGGAACGTCGGGATTTGTCCAGTTCGGTAAAACTGGACGATGTCCGCGGTGCGGAAGCAAAGAGAGCGTGTTGCTCTACGAGTTCTTTGCGCCCCCGGAGATCGGCGAGCAGGACGTGGCGGCGCTTGGCCGATACTGGCGGGAGCTCGGCCGCCGATGGTGGCTGAACACCGGTCGGCAGGAGGCGATCTGTGATCGCTGCAACCGCACAATGTCCCGAGGCGAGGGATCTCTCGTCGGTGGTGGAAACCTGCAGTGCGCGGGATGCATGGACGATTACATTTCCGGCGCGCTGGGGGAACTCCGCGCCAATCCATACCACTACGGCGCTACGGAACTGCGAAAGGCCCGCGGTTTCGAGGCGCAGTAATTCAGGTAAGAGAAGTTGATCCATCCAATTCTCTTAACCTGGCAGCACACCTAGTCGTCGCGGTGGCCACGCCCGTGATGGTCATGCGCGTCCCTGCGACCACCGTGATCACGGTCATGGTCATGGTCATGGTCATGGTCACGGTCATGGTCATGGTCATGGTCATGGTCACGGTCATGGTCATGGTCATGGTCACGGTCATGGTCATGGTCACGGTCATGGTCATGGTCGTGGTTTCCGGATGGCTTAGGAGAGACGGTCGGGCTCGCTGTCGGCGTAGTCGCCGGCTTCGTGGGCCAGGCGGGCCACGGTTTCGTGGGTCTCGGCCAGATGGGCTGCGGCTTTCCGGTGTGGGAAGACTGGGGTGGCGTTAGGTGCGGTGGCGGAGGAGGATTCCGTTTCGGGGTGACGCCAGGGCTTGCAGCCGCGAGCGGCGCAAGGTCACCGTTGCAGGGCGTCCCCCACAGGCCTTTCTGGCTTTGACGTGCGCTGTCCTGGGCCGCATTGAATGTCGTTGCGAGGTCGGAAAGGTTGGCGTTACCGTCTATTTCGACGGCCCCAGCCTCAAGCGCCAGGATTGCATAGTCGTCGGACGAGAGCATGATGTAGGCGCCGACCGGGGCGCCCGGGGTGGGTGCCGGCTCGCCCTGCGCCAGGTACAAGGCGACCTGCTTGCCGCTGAGTGTCTGGTCGGCGAACTGTCGCGATTCTTCCGCC
>DATATO010000181.1:0-5377 GCA_036268755.1 Mycobacteriales bacterium
AGGGCGCACGACAGGTGATGTGCCGGGCCATCCTGTGCCGCACCATTGACCGGGCTCGGAAGCCGCGGAGACTCCAATCGCGCCGGCTCACCGTCGCCGGGACGTCCGACATGGGCGGCGAGGCGGCTATACCAGCAGGCCAACTGCTCGGCCTGCGCGCCGAGGGCGGCGCGGGTCGGATCGGGATCTTCGACCGGATGGGGCAACCCGGCCAGTGAATGGGCAATCAGCCTCAGCCGCAGAGCCCCGCCGGCTAGGCGCCACAGGTCCTCCTTGGCCATCCGCTTGGTCCCCTGCTCAGCCAGGAAACCCCGGACCGCGTCATCCAGACGCAACCCGGCCGTCACCGCGTACGAGGCCGCATCGGGGACCTGAGGTCGCAGGCCAAGGGCCCAACCGACAGCCTGGGCCAGGTAGGTACCACCGTGGTGGAAAGATTCTGCTAAGTCCTCCCCGACCACGCCGGCAGCCCCCCGAGGCCAGACCAAGATCCCGAAGACCAGGCTGACCACGCAACCAATGACCACGTCCTCGACGCGCTGTATACCGACCGCCACCCCGATCGGTACCAACAGGTTGTACAAGATCGCGACAACAACCGTGAACGCGGCCTGCCCGACCGCGAACGGAACCGTGCCCGGTGCGTAAGAGGCCACCAGTACCGCGACGGGCAGCACCACCCACAGCACGGCGGGGCTGGTACCCAGAATCAGGATCAACGCAGCACCAACCGCGAACCCGGCCACTGCGCCCATCAACGCCCGCAGGGCTGCGGAGCCGGTGGAGGTCGCGTTGGTGCGCAGCACCGACAGCGTCGCGAGCACCACCCAAAAACCGTGCTGGACCTTGCTTAGATCAGCGATGGCAACCACCGCAGCCAGGGCCAACGCGCCGCGCATGCTGTTGCGCAACCATATCGAGCGCAGGCTGGCGTGACGGCCGGCGAGGTTGCCCACACCGACCAAGCCCGCCAGTCGTCCCGTGGCCGGCTACTGATGATAAGAAGAACTCGTGACCGCTAACCCCGACGGCCTAGTCCGGACACCTACCACGCCTGCCGAGCGAGCCGCCAAGGTTGTCTCTGAAATCCTCTCTCCTTACATTGTGCTCATAGTGCTGCCCGTGGCTACCGCTTATTACGCCACAGACAGCCTGCCGTCGGCAATCGGATGGGGACTTCTCGTCGCCGGTTGCGTGAGCTTTCTGCCCTTAGGTCTGATTGGTTACGGTGCGAAAAAAGGTTTATGGGAGGGGAAATTCGTCCGTAACCGTGAAGCCCGCCGTATCCCTCTCCTGATTTGTATCGCCGGCGTCGTTCTTGCCCTTGGGCTCCGCGCCCCCTGCCAGGCGCCTCACTTACTCACCACACTCTCGCTCACACTGCTGGCAATCAGCCTGCCCTGCCTGCTCATTACCCAGTGGTGGAAGATCTCACTCCACGCCGCCACCTCAGCAGGTGCCGCGGTCGTAATGCAACTTCTCTATGGCTGGCCACTTGTCCTGCTGTGGCCGCTAGTAGCCGCGATCTGCTGGTCTCGCGTCGTCCTGCGCGATCACACCGTCGCGCAAATTCTCGTCGGGGTACTCCTGGGGGCCATTCTTGGAGGGACAACCTTCATCACATTCCAATGATCGTGGATGTTTCTCACGGCGCTCTTCACTCTGCAGACCGGCATGTTTCCTCATAGGCCCGGATAGAGGGCCGTGCCCAAGCAAAAAACTCATGATTCACTCGAGGCCATAATGGTGATCGGCGAGGTACCGAGCGCTGGGCAAGGGCACGACCCAGCCCGTCGGTCACTCCGGTGATCAACGGTCCGATCCTGGTGCCGACGCGCTTTCGATCACCCGCCGCGCCGCCGCGATCGCCGTCCGAGCCCGCTCCACCGCGCTGACCTTGGCGGCCAAGGCTTTCATCGGAAGCTCAAGACTGACCGGAATTCCGGCTGGCAAGGCCCGAAGAACGTCGACCAACGGCAGACCCCCCTCACCGGGAAACAACCGACCCGTCCGCGCTTCCCGCGTAATCGCTTTCAGGTTGGGTGGCGACATCGCGGGAGCATCACAGAGCTGGACATAGCCGAACAGAGCAGGGTCGAAAGCGCTAATCTCGCTGGGGTGCCCGCCCGATCGGTTGAGATGCAGCGTATCGATCAGTATTCCCGCATTACCGTGCTCGGCCAGCTCGACGACTCGAGCCGCTTGCTGAAGAGTTCGAATGCCGTTGAAAGGCATGAATTCCAGATCGGCGGTGAGGCCGAACGGTGCTATGAACTGACAAATCTCGGCTAGGGAATCCGCCACTACAGTTTCATCGGATTCCTTGGCCCCGACTTTGATGCGCTGCGCACCCAGGTAGGCGGCTGCCTCAAACATGGGCTCGAAATCGGCCACCCGAAAAGGTTTTTGGATCCATACGATTTCGACATCGAAGACCCGCAACCCGGTGTCGGACAATCGCCGCGCAGTTTCCCGTATCAGTGGGCTGTTACCCAAGGGATACTCCGTATCGGTGGGCACGGCTCTTCCTAATCGCAGATCCACCATGTCGTACCCGGCCTCCGCCGCAACGGCGACCGTACTCGGCGGCGCAAGTTCAATGACGGTGAGATGAGCCAGTGAGATAGGCCGTTTCATTGTCAGAAACCCCCAGCGCTGGTCAAGGCGAGCTGTTCAGTCCACGACCGATCCGAAACCTCATCCGAACCCGCATACTGACGGGCGAAGGCAGCGGCGCACGGACCAGGCTCGGCAATACGTTCAATGACGGCTAGTCGAGACCGAAGCGCGGAGTCAGGATCGCATCCTTCCGCCGCGGATAGGCGCAACAGCCGCAACAGCCAGCCGGAAAATTCTTTAACGTTCTCGAATTCACGCAATCGGCGCGTGGCGTATGTGTCCAGTCTGTCCCGATCGCCCTCGCGATACCACCTGATGAGTGCCTGGGCCACATCAGCGGCGTCCGCGATTGCCAAGTTCATGCCTTTGGCGCCGGATGGGGTAAGGACATGAGCCGCGTCTCCGGCTAGGAACAGTCTGCCGCCCGCAACCGGGTGGGCAGCCGAAGTACGCATGCGGAGGATCCGGACCTCCTGCAGTACACCAACATGGGAATTCGCACCAACCGTGCGGGATTCCCTCGTTGAGTAACCGGCCGGCGAGCCCCCGCCCGGTTAAGTATCGCACCGTGCGGTGCTCGAGTAGACCGGCTCTGGGCCGCCCTTGGACATGGTGCCGGGAACCCTTTTCCACGACGAGACAGTCAATTCCCGCTTGGATCAACACATTCGCCACAACGAGTCCGGCCGGTCCAGCCCCGACAATTCCCACCTGGGTACGAAACCGTCGCATGGTCGCGGCCCGCTGAGCGCGGGTTATGTCCCGAGCAGTCGTCGTGTGCCCAGGCCGAGCAGGATGACCACCAGCATCACCGCCGGATAAAAGCTCGCGCGGTTGAACATCGCCAACGCGGCCGGCGGACGTTGATCTCGTAACAATTTCCAGCTCGGCCGAACCAGCGCGAACCATCCGGCTACCACCGCCCCTATCACTCCCACTAGGCCACCAAACGGCCACGTCACGAGCATTAATCCGATACCGGCAAGCGAAGCCAGGAGGGCACACCCTAAAACCAGCAGGGCGCTCGCCTGAAATCCGAAGACCACCGGCGCTGTCTTAATACCCAACCGGGTATCTTCCGCAACATCCGCCCAGTCATTTACCACGTTTCGGCCGCCGATCTCCCAGGCAAACATCCAGGCGAACACGATCCCGAGAAGTAACCAATCCGTATGTGACGTCATGGCGAACCATCCGACAAACGCACCACAGGCGACCATGATGCCCGTGAGGACGAACTTGTACGGAGTGACCGTAGCTAGTGCGCAATAGCCCACTTGGAGCAGCGCCGCGACAATAAACAGCAGGAAACACACCCAGCTGAGCATCGCGGTGAAAGCTACCGCGACAGCGGTCAACAACGCTACCCACGCAACAGCGATACCGACCCGAAGGTGGCCCCCGGCGACCGGATGCCGCCCTCCGGCGTTTTCGAGGTCGAATCCCTCGGATGGGCTAGCATGCGCTAGCCGGCGCCGGTCAAGCCGGAGGTCCATGAGATCGTGGGCCGCTAATACCGCCCCATACCCTGCGGCGGCAGCCACTATGAGCAAAGTAAAACGACCTAACGACAAGCCATCTACAGCGAACAGCGCCGGAATTACTGGTTGAGCGATGCTCAGCATCGCTTGTGTGCCGCGCGAGAAGCCATACAAGGATTTAGCCCCGCCGGCCACGACCCCCCACCCGGCCCTAGTGGAATTGGCTACCGGTGATGGTCGGGGAAGGATTAGAAGCGGAGAACCGGAGCCGGAGTCAGAGGAGTCCACGGACACCTTTCGTATGTTGGGCGGCGGCTCAGAGTATCGCTAAGCGATGGTTTGTAGGTCGACACGTAGGTGGTTCGGCTACTGGGACGGCGCCCGGGGCTCGTCTCTTGCCCCAGTAAGTATTCAGACTAGGACGGGTGGCTTGAGCGCTTGCTCGCACCACTGACGGAAGCTGGTGGGGATGGTGTTCGCTGAGGGTGCGCGGCTCGGGGTTGTAGATACCCTGGTCGGCGCTCCTGCCGTCCGAGGAGATCGGCACACCCAAGCCCTAGCCGAAAGTGCGACAGCCTGACAATAAGTCGGACTGGTCGTGCTTTACCGTAATTCCCAAGTAAGTGGCTACAACATCGGTAGGGAATCCTCATGGCTACGCACAAGGAACGCATGCTCGCCGGGGAGCTCTACATTCACGCCGATCCTGAGCTCGTAGCCGAGGCTCTGCGTGCCGAGCAGTTGAGCGGGCGCTTCAACACCTCCGATGCGGCCGACTTAGAGGAACGACAGAAGGCACTGATCGAACTGCTGGGCAACGTGGGCGAGAATGTGGAGGTGCGTCCCCCGTTACGGGTGGACTTCGGGTACCAGATCAGTATCGGGAGCGGAACGTTCATCAACTACGGCGCTGTGCTTCTTGACGTCGCGAAAATCGTTATCGGCGCCGACGTGCAGATCGGTCCCAACGTCCAACTCCTGACCCCTACCCACCCCATCGAGCCGGAGCTGCGGCGTGCCAAGTGGGAGGCGGCGAAGCCGATCACCATCGGTGACAACGTTTGGCTGGGCGGTGGCGTCATCGTTTGCCCTGGCGTGACGATCGGGGAGAATGCGGTGGTCGGCGCCGGAGCCGTCGTCACACGCGACCTGCCCGCCAACGTCGTTGCCGTAGGCAACCCGGCCCGAGCCATCCGCGAACTCTGACCGCGCTGAGCACGTATGAACGCCCTAGTGTCGGCCAACCGGCGAGGAGGCCCCGAACGAGTGCTGCGGCT